>JBMYPE010000348.1:0-1535 GCA_049600015.1 Kangiellaceae bacterium | reverse complement strand
AGGCCCTCCTGGGGTTGGTAAAACTTCCATTGGTCATTCTATTTCAACCGCGCTAAAAAGAAAATTTTACCGTTTTTCTTTGGGCGGTATGCGAGATGAATCGGAAATTAAAGGACATAGAAAAACCTATATTGGCGCCATGCCTGGTAAAATTATTCAAGCATTGTCAGAAAGCGAAACATCGAATCCTGTCATTATGTTGGATGAAATTGATAAAGTGGGTTCAAGTTATCAAGGCGATCCTTCATCAGCTTTATTAGAAGTTCTCGATCCAGAACAAAACAGCCAGTTTTTAGATCATTATTTGGATGTACGTTTTGATTTATCAAAAGCACTATTCATATGCACTGCTAATCAACTGGATAGCATTCCTAAGCCTCTTTTAGATCGAATGGAGGTCATACGTCTATCCGGCTACATTACCGAAGAAAAAATTCAGATCGCGAAAAAACATTTATGGCCTAAACAGTTAGATAAAGCAGGGGTTAAGAAATCAAAGATTACATTATCTGACGCAGCACTTAAATCCATCATCGATGGCTATGCTAGAGAGGCAGGTGTTAGACATCTTGATAAATTACTCGCTAAGATAATTAGAAAATCGGCTATATCCATTTTAAAAAACAGCAAAATCAACATTAAAATTACTAATAAAAATTTACAGGACTATTTGGGCACTTCACATTATGAAAAGGAATCTGATCTTAGTGGTGTTGGCATATCAAAAGGCTTGGCATGGACTTCTATGGGTGGTGTCACTTTAAATGTAGAGGCAGTTCTAATCCATTCCCAATCTCGCGGTTTCAAATTAACAGGTCAATTGGGTGATGTCATGCAAGAATCAGCGCAAATCGCCTACTCCTATATCGTGTCTAACATAGAGCGTTATCGTTCACTATCAAAACCTAAGTCCGACAAAATTGATCAATTAAGCAAGATGTATATTCACCTTCATGTACCTGAAGGCGCTACCCCCAAAGACGGCCCAAGTGCCGGTATTACCATGGCAACCGCACTTTTATCGCTGGTTCTAAATAAGCAACCCAAACCAAAGTTTGCCATGACTGGCGAATTAACACTAACGGGTGCGGTCCTTCCAGTTGGCGGCATTAGAGAAAAAGTGATCGCTGCCAAGCGCGAAGGCATCAATCAACTAATATTACCTAATTCAGTCAAAGCAAGATATAACGATTTGCCTCTACATGTTAAGAAAGGGCTGAAAATCAATTTTGTAGAACACTTTGATCAAGTTGCTAACATCTTATTTTAATTCTGATCACCTTTAACTCGCGAGCTCACTGAAATACATAGATTAAATTTCTCAAAACAGTCTCTTTGTTTCTATATTTTATTTTTCTTGATATCATTTAATTCTAATTTTTTGGATTTGCCCCAATCGTTAAGTAACCATCACGGGTAAAAATCATACACTCAAGTCGTCTTGGGTGAGAGATTTATGAGCTCATACTACCTCCCCAGAAAAATCCAGTTTGTCTATGAGGATGAAAATCTTGATCGAGCTTTTTCGTATTTAA
>JBMYPE010000347.1:0-1607 GCA_049600015.1 Kangiellaceae bacterium | reverse complement strand
GGTAGGTTTAATAGCACTACCAACCACTTGTAAACCTGAATTATTTAAAGCTTTAAATTTTAAACACCAAGCGTCAAATTGAGAAAACCATCGGGTAATTATTTTTATGCCGGGTATAAATCGAAATAAGCGATTAAAAAACAATACGTCGCTATTCATAAATATACAAAAGCCTAAAAACCCGCAAGTATTCCAATTTTCTCTCTGAAAGCCTGCATTATCAAGAAGCGGTACAGTCTCCTCAAATAATAACGGCGCTTCGGTTGCGTGATCGAGTATTGGCGAAATTCGATAGATAATACTTCTTAAAAATTTCCACAACCAAAAGTCGCTCACAGGTTCGCGGTAAATAAAACGTCCTCCTGGCTTTAAAACACGAAAAACTTCACTAAAAAGCGCGACTCTGTCTGGTACATGATGAATGCCACCCAAAATAATCACTGTATCAAAACTATTCGATTGAAGGGGTGACTCGGTAGCGTCGCCTTGCACAAATGATAAATGGGAAGGGTGTTTCTTTTTAGCGTAGGCCAGCATCGCAGTTGAAATGTCAACGCCAATTCCTAACTCTATTTGCGAGTGATAAAGCTCAAATGCTTCACCGGTTCCACAACATATCTCGGCACAAACACCTAATGATGAAGACCCAACAACATTATCTAATTCCCTATCCAAATACTTCATATATTCCTTTGTATGCGGATATTCGAGATTAGTCGCATATGCATCAGCGATTGTGTCGTAATGTTGTTGTTGGATTTCTGCTTCTTTACTTAACGATTCCGCAAAAATGGGTATACCAGATGTATCTACTTTAAAAACATGGGAAGAATCAGAATTCAACAAACCATTCTCACTCATCTCTAGCTTCGAATAACTTTTGGGAGCGCACAATAGTGGGATTATAGATTTAAGGTTTGTATTTTCTGAGACTTGTTCCGATTGATTGTTCATATTTAATTTTATATCAACCTTTTATGCTTCTTGTACATTCTTTTCAGGTACTGTGCCAAGCACAGTCCAGGACATTTCGTTGACCCAATGAAGTTGTACATCTATTAAACCTGCATTCTCAAAAAAGGCACGAGCTTCTTCTTTTTTATAGTACTTTGCGATACGAGGAACCATATGATCGTAAACGATAGCCTTTAAATGTCTAAAACTAAATTGCCTGATTAATCGCAAATATTCAGTTTGGTTAAGCCCTAATCGCAGTAAACACCAAAGAATCGCTGTTAAAGGCGTCGAAAAGAAGAAAACAACACTGAGCGGCAACTTACTAAACAGTAACTTTCTAAACGGATTAAAATAACGAATCAGTTTTTCATTATTCTCATAACCATACAGCCAGACAAGTATCTTGCCTCCTGGTTTAACCGCTTTAATCATACTTTCGAGAGCTCTTTCGGGAAACTCTACATGATGTAAAACACCGATACTAAACGCAACATCAAATTTAGAATCTTCATTAATCTCGTAGGCACTTCGTTTATCAATCGTAGCATGAGAAAATGGTTTAAGGTTCTGCTTTGCAGCATTTAACGTTCTGTCATCTAAATCAATAGCTAAAGCGTTTTTCGCTCCGTAGGTTAATGGCCAATAACTAT
>JBMYPE010000346.1:0-1608 GCA_049600015.1 Kangiellaceae bacterium | reverse complement strand
CGGGAAAGTTGCATAATGAGAACGACTAGATGTTTAAGTTTTTGATTTTTAAGGATTAAAATTATTTGCCAGCGTGTATATGTTGCTTAAATGTCGATTCTGTCCGACAAAAAATCATAAAAATGCAGCTATGTCGTTGAATTTACTATACAAATAGGATTAAATGAAACTTTATCAACCGTGCATATGTGTCTTTTATGCATATAATATGTAGTTATGCGTAAATAATGAATATAAACATCGTACATCAAGGAAGAGGCGGATATATCGAAGTAGGGAATTATCACTTCGAAATTGAAATGCAGGTTGGAGAACCTCATTTCTGCATCTATTTCCCACGTCGTAGCTTAGATCGCTCATTAAATAGTGTACAAAAGGAAATTGAGGCACTTATCGCGGAGGAGCCAGAAAAGTGGGAATTGGCTGAATACGATGCACATCATGGTTTTTACAACGCCATGACAGTCAATGAGAGATTATTCGTTTCTGGTCTTGCTGACGAGTTTGATACGGCACTAGAACAGAAAAATACTGATCTAGTTAGAAAGATACTTGTAGAAGTAGAAGTTCCAGAATCAAGCATTGAAGAGATATTAAAAAATGCATAACCAGACGTTGGAAATTGACGCACACAACGCGCAATCAACTAGGCGTTATGTGTAGAAAATATGTCAAGATTTGAGTTTAAACCTGACAAGAAAAAGAGCGGTCGGAATCAGTATGTTGGTTCTTGGGTAGAGAGTGCCTGTAAAGAAATAGATTTACCATTCACAAAAGAATCTATGGTCACCGTCCTCGCTTGGGGCATGAATCAGGAAGAGTCAGAATATAGCCACCAAGAAATAGCTCATTGGTGTGATAGGTTTCATTTGGCTAGCGAAGAACACGATAATGAACTTGACCCAAAAATAATTGATATCGCGGCTGACGTGGACGCTCAGTGGGATATGTTCTTGGCTAATACATACAGCTTGGAGCAGCTCCAAGAGCTAAAGTATTCAGAAGTTCAGTTACCCCTGGAATGGTTCAAAGAATGGCACAGCGAAGCAAACACATAACAAGGCCAAGCAGCATCGCCAGCAAAGCTGGCTGGACCTCGCTACGCTCGGCCGCTGTTGGCGACGTTAACCTAACGAACTGTAGAGTATGGATATCAAATTAGGTAAGCCAGCACATGGATGGCTCCCGGTAACTATAGAGCACGAAGGAAAGAACTGGCAATTTGATGTGTCAGATGTTCCTGTTGATCCCGTTTCTACTTTAGTTACTGTTTTGAGTTCACTTTTTACTGGACGAAATGGAGAAGTGTGGTGGCATTTAGAACCTGATGGATATTATCTAGACTTTAAGGTTCAGGATGACAACTGCAAAGTAAGTTTAGAGTTTTCTGATGAGTCGCGAAAAGCAAGATCAGATTGTATATTTGAGTTCGAAGATAGTATTGAGAATATAGTGGTGCCGCTGTGGCGAGAAATAAAGAAGTTCCACTCTCATGATTACAACGAACCTCATTGGCCACCTATCAACAAGAATGAAGTGAGAGCGCTAACTGAGCATGTTAAGGAACTACAAAACAAAGGTTAACCAGAAATTGCAAAATATTCAGGC
>JBMYPE010000345.1:0-1632 GCA_049600015.1 Kangiellaceae bacterium | reverse complement strand
TGTTTCGGCATGGAATTCCTGAGCATCAGGCGCTTTATGGAAATATAAATAACCGCCGAAAATTTCATCGGCTCCTTCGCCAGAAAGAACCATCTTAATTCCCATCGACTTTATTTTTCTCGCCATCAAAAACATTGGTGTGGAAGCTCGAACAGTCGTTACATCATAAGTTTCCAAGTGATAAACCACATCAGCAAGCGCATCTAAACCTTGTTGAACCGTAAAATGAATTTCGTGATGAATGGTGCCTATTTTGTCTGCTACTTTTTTAGCAGCAATTAAATCAGGCGAGCCTTTTAAACCCACAGCAAAAGAGTGTAGTTGAGGCCACCAAGCAGGGCTTTGTTGATCATCTTCAATGCGCGTTGCGGCGTTCAATTGTGCAATCGCTGAAATTAATGAAGAGTCTAAACCGCCAGATAATAAAACGCCGTAAGGCACATCAGACATCATATGTTTTTTGACTGAGGTGATTAACGCATTTTTAATATCCTCAGCACTAGAATGGTTGTCTTTCACCTTATCGAATGATTTCCACTCAGGTTTGTAGTAAGCCTTAATTTCGTTACTGTCACTATCTAAATAATGACCCGGAGGAAAGGCATTTACTTCATCACAAAGATCGACAATCGCCTTTAATTCAGATGCGACAAATAATTGTTGTTGCTTATCATAACCATAATACAAAGGAATGATCCCAAGTGGATCTCTTGCAATAAGATAACGATCGCTAGTTTTATCATAAAGAATAAAAGCAAACATACCTTCCAATTGATTTAAGCGTTGTTCAATATTTTGAGAGTCTTGAAAATCTTGCTCAAACATTGCCAAAATAACTTCACAATCGGATTGAGTTTGAAACTCGTAATCAAAAGATTCAGTTTGCTTTAACGTCTTATGGTTATAAATTTCACCATTAACTAATAAAGCTCGGTCGCCATTCGCGTTTACTAAAGGCTGTTCTCCAGTTTCAATATCCACAATGGCAAGACGTTCATGAACCAATACGGCTGTGTCGCTTGTCCAAACACCTGACCAATCAGGACCACGATGGCGCTGTTTTTGCGAATGCTCTATCGCAAGACTTCGGTAGTCTTTACTTGCATCTTTAATATCAAGAATGCCAAAAACTGAACACATGACTGAACCTTAATTACTATTGCTGAATAAATATGATGCAATCATCAACTAAAACCAGCTAAAAGTGAATAGTATTTAATTAAAATAGCGCTTTGGGTGAATATATGTAAAAATTAAAGCGTTAATCTGATTAATCGTGAATATATGGGCAAGAATAGTATGAAAAACAATCGAATCGACAAAAGAGCGAATTCATCTGCAGAGCTTAAATCGCCTAAAATTGATGATTTAGACAAAGATATTATTAATTCATTGGTGGTTGATGCCCGAATTTCCTATGCCGAGCTAGGTAAAAAGTTCTCTGTCAGCCCAGCGACTATTCACGTAAGAGTGGAGAAAATGAAAAAATCCGGAATCATAACCGGACATAAATTGACCGTGGAACCTAAAAAGTTAGGATTTGGAGTTTGCTGCTTTATCGGTATTACTTTAAAAAGTGCGGCGGACTATCCAGAGGTACTTAGCAAATTAGAGGAAATAGAAGAAGTGGTA
>JBMYPE010000344.1:0-1751 GCA_049600015.1 Kangiellaceae bacterium | reverse complement strand
CTCCAAAACCAGCGTGTAGTTCCGATCAATATCGAGCTTTTGATTTTTGGCTAGGCGAATGGGAGGTTACCGCAAAAGGAAAAAATAAACCTCACGCAAAAAGTTCGATCACAAAACACAATAATGGTTGCTCTATTCATGAACACTATGTCACATCGACTGGCTATACCGGCAACAGTCTTAATTTTTATGACAAAGCAAATAATAAATGGCATCAAACTTGGATTGATAACTCTGGCAATCCACTCTACTTAGATGGCCAATTTAAAGATGGCGCTATGATTTTGTTAAATACATCTAACCGTATTACTTGGACAAAAAATGAGGCGGGAATGGTTAATCAAGTATGGGAAACGACTGCTGACAAAGGTAAAACATGGAAAGTTATTTTTGATGGTAGTTATAAAGCAGTCGACTCTGATAAAAAATAGCGCCGAGTGGTTGAATTGTGAAAGAAGAGTCAAAATTAACAAAAGGAATTGGTTTTGTTCTCGCTTTTATTGTTAAGTTAAACTTCTATTTTCCTCAATGGCTAAGCTATGGTTTGTCACTCATTGCGAGCAAACTATCATTTATTATAAATTCTAAGTCGAGCCAAATTATAAAGGAAAATATTAATCTCTGTTTTCCTAACCTTAACTCTATCCAACAAGATCGACTTTTAAAAGCTCATTTAAAACAAAACGCAAATATGAGTAAAGAAACAGCGATTGCTTGGCTAGGAACTGAAAAGCAAATCACCGATAAAATTGCAAATGTTGCCGGTGAGCATCTACTCATAAACAAACGCGAATCACAACGTCCAATTATTATCGCTGTTCCACACATTGGAAACTGGGAATTCTTTTGGCACTGGTTGCAATTAAATTACTCTGCAATTTCTATGTATTCCACCGCTAAATTTCAAGCAATTGACAAAATGATGTATCGCGCCAGAATTCGATTTGGTGGTCAACCTTTTTCGACCAATTCATCAGGTATGTTAAATATCCTGAAAGGCCTTAAGCAAGGTAAAATAATGATGATTTTACCGGATCAAGCTCCCAATTTAGGGGCAGGCATCTATTCACCTTTTTTTGGGCACTCAGCTTATACTATGACATTGCTGCACCGGTTAATAGAGAAAACAAATGCGCAAGTATTATTTGGAGCTTGTTTAAGAAATAGTGATAATTGCTTCAACATCAAATTATATGAGCCAAATTTTAATGTTAGAAACCCAGATATAGAATCCTTTAATCAATCCCTCAATGAACAAATTCAATCGGTCATTATGGAAACACCAGAGCAATACTTATGGAATTACAAACGATTTAAACGGCAACCTTTTGGAAAAGAAATATACACTGCCGAAAGAAAAAGACGAGAACAACAACAAATAATATCTAATAATAACTAAGTTGACGCTACGGAATTAAGCGTTAAAACAACTATTCTCACAAACATCAAAGACTGGTCTTTCCAATGATTGTCTAGTGTCACTAAACTTCGCTACACACAGCTAATTTGCTATAATAGGCGATAATTAACACTTTCAAATTGCCACTTAGTTATGTCAGACAACACACCTTATCAAAGTAAAAACAAAATCCGTATGGTTACCGCCGCGTCACTCTTTGACGGACACGATGCTGCGATTAATATTATGCGAAGAATTATTCAATCGACTGGCTGTGAGGTCATTCACTTAGGTCACAATCGAAGCGTACAAGAAGTCGTCAATTGTGCCATTCAAGAGGACGTACAGGGAA
>JBMYPE010000343.1:0-1800 GCA_049600015.1 Kangiellaceae bacterium | reverse complement strand
TGAAATTATTGACGATTGGCGTGGAAGGCATGAGAGATCTTTTAAGAGCTCAAAGTTTAATAAATAGAACGGAATTGATTGATAGCCGCTCAAATGAAGCGGATGACAAAACTCAAGAGGTAAAAGATGAATTCAACCAATCACTAGGTAAAGTCTATCTAGTTGGGGCGGGGCCAGGTGATGCTGAATTACTAACCCTAAAAGCTTATCGATTAATTTGTAACGCAGATGTCATTTTTTATGATTCATTGGTGAGTGATGACATACTAAAATTACCCGCTCATCATGTAAAAATGATCCACGTGGGCAAACGAGCGAAGTGTCATTCAGCCAATCAAGATGACATAAATCAGCTACTAGTGAGCGCAGCTAAAAGGTATAAAAATATTGTGCGTTTGAAAGGGGGCGATCCTTTTGTTTTTGGAAGAGGTGGTGAAGAATTACAGGTGTTGTCGGATGCTCGTATAGCCTTTGAAGTTGTTCCAGGAATTACTGCGGCTTCTGGATGCTCTAGTTACGCTGGAATACCTTTAACCCACAGAGACTTCTCTCAATCTGTTCATCTCGTAACCGCACATGAAAAAAATAATGCAAGCAGTATTGATTGGAAAGGGCTGAGTAAAGACAATCAGACATTAGTTTTTTATATGGGATTACTAAAAAATAAATCGATATCTGAGCAATTAATAAAAAATGGTCTCGCTGATGACACACCTGTCGCTGTTATAGAAAATGGAACCAGAGAGAATCAGAACGTATTTACTGGTACTATTGGTGAATTATCTGAACTTGTAAACAAAAATGAGATTAGGATGCCAGCGCTGATAATAGTGGGCAAAGTCGTTGCATTACAACAACAATTAAATTGGTTTAACAATAGAACGGATAAATACAAAACGCCTATTAAGCAGTTAAATAACATTGAAGGCTTATCTAATTTAGCAAATATAGCTTGAGTCAATCAGCTAATTTTGCAAAGAAATAACTTAAATAAAGGAAAATTATTATGATCCATGATTCGATTTTAAGCACGATTGGCAATACGCCAATCATCAAAATTAACCGACTAGCACCGTCGCATGTAAATATGTATGCGAAAGCAGAGTACTTTAACCCTTTAGCATCGGTAAAAGACCGACTAGCATTTGCGATTATTAACGATGCGGAACAGCGGGGAGAATTGAAAGAAGGCCAGACGGTTATAGAAGCAACTTCTGGCAATACAGGTATCGCATTAGCAATGGTATGTGCAGCAAAAGGATATCCTTTTGTCGCCGTCATGACGGAAACTTTTTCTGTTGAACGCAGAAAAATCATGCGTGCACTAGGTGCGAAAGTTGTATTAACTCCCGCCGCAGAACGTGGTACGGGAATGGTTAGAGTGGCAGAAGATTTAGCAAAACAAAACGGCTGGTTTTTAGCAAGACAGTTTGATAATCCAGCTAATCCGGCATTTCACCGAAACACTACAGCACCGGAAATTCTTAGAGATTTTGCTGGCAAGCCTTTAGATTATTTTGTGAGTGGGTATGGAACCGGCGGAACCATTACGGGGGTTGGTGAAGTATTAAAAACAGCTCGGCCTCAGTTAAAAGTAATTGCAACCGAACCTGAGGGGGCATCATTATTAACGGGTAAAGATTGGCAACCACACAAAATTCAAGGTTGGACACCTGACTTTGTCGCGTCTGTTTTAAATAGAAGTGTGATTGATGAAATCTTACCTGTTGATGATACTGTTGCGAGAGATACAGCATTACAATTGGCTAGCCAAGAAGGGCTGTTTTGTGGCATATCAGC
>JBMYPE010000342.1:0-1804 GCA_049600015.1 Kangiellaceae bacterium | reverse complement strand
AAAGCTATATGAATAACACAGATGCACCATCACTTTTACCCAACCTTCAAGATAATCAACTCTCCGAAAGTCTACTAGCCGCTTAAAAAGCGTGATCGGTTACTTAATTTAATCTATTGCCGTTTAGAAAAGGGTAAATTCATTTTCCCTAGAAATGCGGAAGGAAAAATAGAAATGACACGCGATCATTTAAAATGGCTGTTAGCCAGTGATAAGTACGCGAGATTAGATATACAAGATCAATCACCTTATGAAAATTTCTGCTGAGTTAATGCCACATTAATTTTTAAATTTGTTATCATTGATACTATGAATGACATCACATTGCTGCAGCAAGAAAATAAAAAATTAAAATCAGATTTAGAAGCCTCAGTTAATCAATCTACTTTATGGCAACAAAAGTATGAATCAATACTGGAGCAATTCAGGCTTTCTCAACAACGTCGATTTTTACCAAGCTCTGAGAAAAATATTTTGCAGCAAGATCTTTTTGATGAAACTGGTGATTTTAAAGATGATATCCAGCCTGATAATAAAGAAGCCACTATTGAAGTTCACGCTCATAAGCGCGTAAAACCAAAACGTAAGCCTTTGCCTGATAACCTGGCTCGTGAGGAAATCATCCATGATGTTAGCGAAAGTGAGAAGAAATGTGATTGCGGACATCAAAAAGAACAATTTGGTGAAGAGGTCACTGAGCAGCTAGAAGTTGTTCAGCCAAAGCTGACTGTCATTCGTCATGTCAGGCCTAAGTATTCCTGTAAAAATTGCTGTGAATCCTGCGTCTCGATAGCACAAATGCCTAACTTATTACTACCAAAAAGCATGGCAACGCCGAGCCTAATCACCTTTATTATTCTTGCTAAATATTGCGACCATCTTCCGCTCTACCGACAGCAAGGAATTTGGAAACGTTATGGAATTGATATCCCAAGAAATACGATGTGTGGCTGGTTATTATCCGTAGCAGATTTATGTGAACCTCTATGGGAACAGCTCAAGCTGCATCTGCTAACTTATGATTACATTCAAGCGGATGAGACAACGGTACAAGTAATGAAAGAAAACGATCGGAAAAATACACGGAAAAGTTATATTTGGGTCTATCAAAGCGGTTATGTAAAGAAAAAGGTAGTAGTTTATGATTATCAAGAAACACGTGCTGGTCAGCATGCACGTGACTTTTTACAGGGATTTAAAGGTTACCTTCAGACGGATGGTTATAAAGGTTACGATTGGGTGGTTAATTATAAGGAGATTACACACCTAGGATGCATGGCGCATGCCCGGAGACCATTTGCTGAGTTAGTTAAAATGCTTAAAAAGCCAGGTAGGGCTCACCAAGGATCATCATACTTCAACAAGCTTTATAAAGTTGAAACTGAGGCAAAAAATAATAATTTAAACCCAGAGCAGCGTTTCTCACTTCGCCAAGAAAAATCAAAACCGATTCTTGATAACTTAAAGTCTTGGTTAGAGAAAATAGTACGGGGATCACCGCCGCAAGGAAAATTGGGTAAAGGGATTAACTATGTTGTCGATCGGTGGGGTGAGCTGACTAATTATTTGCAAGATGGTCGCCTTGAAATTGATAATAATGGTGTTGAAAACAGTATCCGACCATTTGCCATTGGTAGGAAAAACTGGCTTTTTATGGGATCGCCTCGTGGCGCCAGAGCAGGCGTAATATTTTATAGCCTAATTATGACTTGCAAGGTTAATGACATTAACCCATCTAGATATTTTAACTACATGTTAATACATCTTCGTGAATGCAAAACAACCGAAGATTATAAAGCATTGT
>JBMYPE010000341.1:0-1835 GCA_049600015.1 Kangiellaceae bacterium | reverse complement strand
GGACGAGTTGAGAGTTTAGGCGCAACTCCTTTAGCTGGCGGTAATGATGGCTTAGGTATTCGTACTCCAGACTCTGCTTTTGGTGTAGCGGATCCAGATGCAGGTGACAATTTATCAACTGCGCAAGCTAGGTTTCCTGTGACCTCTCCAGAGGAAATGAAAAACTTTACTAATTTGGATGGTACTAATAACGCTGAAGTTAGAACTAACTTAGCACAAAGAATTGGTGATTATGGAACACCGTTAGGTGGTCTATTAGCAGTCAATCAATGGTTAGAAGAGTTTAGAGATGGTTTTGACAGCCCAGAGGGGACTGCTGAAGAGTTAATCACCTATCCAAATATCGCTGAAGCCATTGCTGAGTACGAAAATTCTCAAGTGTTTGTTGACACGCCATGGAAAGCATTCTTAGAGGGAGATGATGATGCCATTAATCTACCAGCTAAATTAGGTGCTCAATTATTCTTTAATTCAGTCGCTGATGGTGGTGCAAATTGTGCTTCTTGCCACAGTGGTGATTTCTTCACAGACGAAGGATTTCATGTTGTTGCTATGCCTCAGATTGGTCGGGGTAAAGGTAATGGACTAGATGGTACTGATGATTTTGGACGCTTCCGTGAAACGGGTGACGAAGATGACATGTATGCATTTAGAACGCCTAGTTTAATCAATGTAAGTGCGACTGGTCCATGGGGACATGCTGGTGCATATGATAGTTTAGAGGCGACAGTGAGACATCATTTGAATCCTCAAACGGCATTAGACAATTATGATTTCTTACAGATTGCGCCAAACATTCAGGCAGTTAACATGAGAACAAATACTCAATTAGCGGTTGATAAACTAGTTGCTAATAGAGCTGCTGGCATGACTAGTTTGGAAGATGTTGATATGACCGATGCCCAAGTAGGCTACATAGTAGAGTTTTTGTTAGCATTAACCGATCCTTGTGTTGAAGATAGACAATGTATGAGCCCTTGGATCCCAGATGCTAGTGATACTAATCCTGATGCGATGCGATTAAACGGAATTGATGAAAATGGTGATTTCTTATAGTCTGATTTGAGTTCAATCATCATCACTGAAAGGTGAGAAACAAAAAAGGTCGCTACTAGCGGCCTTTTTTATGTGTATCTTATTAGCTAGTTCATACTCTACTATATGAATAACAATTTGAAAGAAGCTGACTAAACTGAGGTTAAAAGTTTAACAATAATCAGCAAATGGATTTTCTTGGCTAAAGCAAAGTTGTTTTTCAAACTTAGATAATTCAATTCCGCTTTGTGAAATGACTAAATCGCTCTCAGTCATTACTTCCGAACCAAAATGATAGATGGCTTTAAACTCTCCATTAATTACAGACTCGTCATACGCGTTTGCTGAGTCTTTCACTGACTCATTTTTTAATTTGTATTGAGCCAATTTTGCGACACCATATTTTTTTTCTAACATGTCCATCGTAGTGTGTGGTGATAAAATGAGCCCCGTCGCGTTGTTGCCACCAAATCCTTTTGAGTTGATGACCGCAGCTTTCATTTCAACGCCTTTATCACCTACTTTGGTATGGTCAATACAAAAATCCAAGTTGGAATCAAAAATATCGCTAGCTAGTTTATCAATTGTTTTTATTCCTGGGATAATGCCATATTCCCAAACACCAAGAGTTGCTGCTAATTGATCGCCACCAGCTGGTCCTAATGAATGTCCTACATAGGCCTTTATCGCTGCAACTTTCCAGTCATCAATATCAAAGGTTTTAGCAACTTCATTTAATATATGCGATTCACTGGTTCTATTTTGTGGCGTACTCGTTCCATGTGCCTGAGCAAAAGTTT
>JBMYPE010000340.1:0-1844 GCA_049600015.1 Kangiellaceae bacterium | reverse complement strand
AGCTGAATAACGGCCAGTAACATGATGTTCTAACTGGCGTTCAATGTCTCCTAACAAACTCGATGCGCCAAACCTAAACATGTTTGGATTTAGCCATGAATTGCCAAGCTCTTCTTTGATTAATATAAGATAACTAAGTGCATCTTTTGCTGTACCTATTCCGCCAGCGGGTTTAAAACCAACTCTAAATCCAGTTAAATCTTGATAGGTGCGAATCATTCGGATCATGGTTAATGAGACAGGTAAAGTTGCATTGACTGGTTCCATTCCCGTGGAAGTTTTAATGAAGTCACTGCCTGCCATCATAGAAACCATCGAAGCTTTCGCTACATTATTTAAGTTGCTTAATTCTCCGGTTGCAATAATGGTTTTCATATGTGCCTTTCCACAAGCTTTTTTAAAGGCCTTGACTTCATCAAATAATGCTCGCCAATTACCATTTAAAACGTGAGCCCTGGTGATTACAATATCGATTTCTTTGGCACCGGCGGCAACGGATTCTTTTATTTCCTGTAAACGAATCGCCATAGAGGAAAGTCCAGCGGGAAAAGCAGTTGATACTGCGGCTACTGGAATATTACTGCCTTTGAGAGCGTTTACCGCGGTTGGGATCATTTCATGATAAACACAAACTGCACCAGTGGTGATATTTAAGTCATCTATCCCTAACTCGTGTTGCAATTCTAGACTAAGAGGTGTTTTCGCTTTGGCACATAATCGTTTAACTTTACCGGGTGTGTCTTGACCTGAAAGTGTGGTTAAATCGATACATGAAATAGCTTTTAATAACCAAGCAGCCTGCCATTCTTTTTTTACTGAACGTCTGGCCGTTAAAGTAGAACATCTTCTTTTAACGGCACTTAAATTAATTCGAATGTCTTCCACCCACTCTTGATTAAATTCAGTACCTGGATTATGTACATCAGCAAAATCATCTGATGGTTTATTTGTTTTTGATGAGTTCATTACTTGGTTCTCAAAAAGTTGTTTTTCAAATGGTTACTTTCTTAATGATGACATTATTTTCATTTGGTTTTTCTAGGATTGATTTACGACTTGCTTCACTTTCAGTTGACGAAAGGGTAATGGAGTCAAATATTTTGGCAATCGTTTTCTCGGCATCTTGTTGATTTTTTGCGTGAACAAACATCAGAGGTTCATCAGGAGTAACGGAATCGCCAATACCTTTTATCGCACTTAAACCAACAGAATGATCAACTGAGTCTTGTGCTCTTTTTCTGCCGCCGCCTAGCTCAACTACTAAATTCCCTATGGCTCTTGCGTCCATGTCGATAATGGTTTGTACGTCATTTGAAATAGCTTTCGTAAAAACAGGAACAATAATGGGGGCTGGTTTTAGGTGTTGTTTGTAATTTTGTAGTAAGTTAGTTGGCCCGCCGAGTGCGACGACCATTTGCTCAAAAATCTCGGCGGCTTTACCATTTTCTAAATTTTTATTGAGTTGTTTTGTGGCTAGAGCCAAACTTTCAAAAGTGCCGCTCAATACTAATAGTTCAGCGGCTAAATCAATCACGACTCTATGTAATCTTGGATCTTTAAACTCCCCAGTTAAATAATCAATAACTTCAATCATTTCTACGGTGTTGCCCGCAGTAGGACCAAGAACTTGTGACATATCAGTGATCAAAGCAGAGGTAGGTAAACCTAATCCCTCGCCAACTTCGACTATGTTTTTTGCTAATGCTTGAGCCATCTCATTACTAGCAGCAAATGCACCACTTCCAGTTTTTACATCCATTACCAAAGAATCAAGTCCGGAGGCTAATTTTTTAGAAAGTATAGAGGCGGTAATTAACGGAATAGATTCGACTGTCGAGGTCACA
>JBMYPE010000339.1:0-1851 GCA_049600015.1 Kangiellaceae bacterium | reverse complement strand
TGCACCGTTTCCTGTTTCATCCAATGGGAACAAGATAGGATCACCGACTTCATCATAACCAAAACTTACAAAGTTAGGAGCACTAACTTCAATAATGTAGTCGCCAGCTTTATCTAGAGGGGCATCAATTAAGAATGCATCAAAACCTTCAAAATTTTGGAAGTTTTGTGCAACTAAAGTTAATGTTCCGTCAGGTTCAATATAAAATAATCTAAGAGCGCCAATCACTGAATCGCCAACCGCTACATCAAAACCGTTGAACTCTGCGCTTAAAGTAATTCCTGGTTTTGAGTTGTGGAAACGGTAGTAATCCATTTCACCAGCGTTGTCGATTGCGCCTTCAATAATAGCCGCCTTCACACGAAGTTCTTTGTTGGCATTATCGCCATTTAAAATCGTATTAGGGACATTAACATTTCGTAAACGTAAAGGTGTTTGCGCAGTTGATAGATCGCCTTCAGGTGTAATCAACCCTCTTTCTGCTGCTTTCAATTTAATAGCAGAACGTTCAGAGAAAAAGCGATTACGAGTGGTGCTATCGGTTAATCCAGATCCAACACTTGCACCGGATGCCATTGTGTGAAGAATCGCTTCGTCACCTTCTTGTAATCCGTCGAATACAGGAAAAAATGCATCTGGACTAGGTACACCAGTAGACGGCAAACCTGAACCAGGTGAACCAAAAGAGTCGTGATGACGAAGACCTAAGTTATGGCCAAGCTCATGAGCGCCAGTGTTAGATGCTTGATTTACAATTGCAACAGATAGAGCTGCTTGTACATCACCATCAACGACAGGAATACCAGACACGCGAGAGAAAAATCCACCGGTAGGATCGAGTTGTACTGTTACTTCCCAAAGATTAGCATCTACAAAAGCTGAATCATTGCGATTGGTATTACCTAAATCGATAGCTTGTGCGCGACCAAAAAGGATTCCGTTTCCAAAATCAATACAGATACCACTTGCTGTCTGACACTCAAAATTTAATGTTGAATAGTCACCTTCAGTTGGTTCTGTTTGTGTAAACTTAATTTTAAAATCAGTATAGGCTGACTCAATATTTGCCTGAATCGCATCTCGCTCTTCTTGCGTATAAGTATGGCTTACAAAAACTTCTGGTACACCAGAAAAAGCAACCGCTTGAAAAGTCGGGGAGCTCTGCTCAAAGTTTAAGTAAACAAGCTGTGGTACTTCACGACCAACACCGTAATAAAGATCTTCAGCCATCGCGACTGCATCTTGAGACTCGGCATGAGTTTCGCCATTAGCAGCAGATGATAGTAAAGATTGGAATTGTTCCATTGTTAGTTGTCTTCTATCTGCACAACCCTCACCGCCACAATCATCTACAATGACTGGTAATACTGATGTGTCTTCGATTCCTGCCGCCAAGCTAGTATTAGCAGTTAGTGCTAATCCTGCGAGCCCGAGCATTTTGATCGAAGTTAACGCAATTTTTTTCATGTTGACTCCTTTTTATCTAAATATGATTATAATGATTGCTATTCAATTGAAGATTCTTGTTAGGTAATTAAAAATATGCAAATGAATACTGGGCTGATGTTAAACCAAGAGGTGATCGGAAACTAATCAATTCATTGGAAATATTAACATTAACACGATTGTTTTAAATTGATTACGAAAGCTCTTTCGTAGTGCTTGCTAATAGAAAATTGCGCCGCTCAACTCGAGCTAAATATACTATTATCTTTCTAAATAAATTGACCAATAAATTTTCGTGTAATCTGTAAAAAATGGATACAGCATTAAGTTATGCTTACCGTAATTCCACCCAACTTTCATTTGTATAACACTCAATTGGTCTGTACTCGCCTTTATAAGACATTT
>JBMYPE010000338.1:0-1889 GCA_049600015.1 Kangiellaceae bacterium | reverse complement strand
TGGATGAAGTGTTAGTTCCAGAAGAAAATATGTTTCCCACTATTCGAGGATTATCCGGTCCGTTTGGTTGTCTAAATATGGCTCGTTACGGCATATCTTGGGGCGCAACTGGCGCGGCAGAATTTTGCTGGCATGCGGCTCGTGAGTATGGTTTAGATCGTAATCAGTTTGGACAACCATTAGCCTCAAATCAACTTTACCAAAAGAAACTAGCTGATATGCAAACTGAAATAAGTCTCAGCTTGCAGGCGTCCTTGAGAGTAGGACGATTGATTGACGAAAAACAGTTCAAACCTGAAATGATTTCTTTAGTGAAGCGCAATGCTTGTGGAAAAGCCTTAGATATTGCTAGAACCGCTCGTGACATGCACGGTGGAAATGGGATTAGTGATGAGTTTCACGTAGTTCGTCATATGATGAACCTAGAAGCGGTCAACACTTATGAAGGAACGCACGATATTCATGCCTTAATTTTAGGCAGAGCTCAAACTGGCATCCAAGCATTTAAATAACCTGCAGCGGACAATATGACCTAAATATAGAGTAATTTAGGTCATTTTTTTCTTTTTACACATAAATTTACAATCACTCGCTTCAATTGTGGACAATTTACTTGAACTTTAGCCCCATCTTATAGACTATTCTTAATAAGATTGGCATTTTGCCGATAAGTTATTATGCACAAGATTCAGAGTCACCCAATTAGTAGTTTTAACGCCGGTGACAATGAGTTTTGAGAAAATTGAAATTCGATAAAAAAGGAATACTGTATGAAGTTGTTTAAATCACGTACCTTAGTATTAGCGGCTAGTATCATTAGTACATCTATCGCTTTTAATCTGCAAGCTGGTACAGAAAATGATCAAAACAATTTAGTCGAAGAGGAAAAAATTATAGTGAAGGGAGCGATTGATTTAGCTCCTGAAGCGAAACATCGACGGGCAAGTCGTTATATCGCTTACTTCATGAAAAACAGACATTTCAAAAAACAGACTCTAGATAATATTCAGTCTGGTCTTGTTCTAGATAACTATATTAATTACTTAGATGGAAACAAAGCTTACTTTTTAGCTTCCGATATCAAAGATTTTGAGAAATATCGATATAAATTGGATGATGCTATTTGGAGCGGTTTAGTTCAACCGGCTTTTCATATTTATGATGTTTTTCAAAAGCGATGGGCGGAACGTAATGAGTATGCAAAAGCGTATCTAGAAACAGATATAGATTTTACCAAGGATGAGGATTATTTTTATGATAGAGAAAATTCAGCTTGGGCAAAAGATACGAACGAAATCAACCAGTATTGGGCTCATCGAATAAAAAGCGACGCTCTCAATTTAGTTTTAGCTGACAAAACATTGGAGGAAACTAAAGAGCTTTTAAACAAACGCTACGCAGCAGCGATGAGAAGAAGTGCTCAAGTTAACAGTGAAGATGTGTTTTCATATTTTATGAATGCCTATGCGAATACAGTCGATCCTCACACGAGTTATTTTTCGCCTAGAACAGCAGAGAATTTTGATATTGATATGAAGCTTTCGTTAGAAGGTATTGGTGCTGTTCTTCAAACCGATGAGGTATATACCAAAATCAATATGATCGTGACTGAAGGGCCGGCTGATAAATCTAAACAGCTAGCTGTAGATGATCGAATCATTGCTGTTGGGCAAGGCAATGAGCCATTAGTTGATGTGGTTGGTTGGCGTTTAGATGATGTAGTCGATTTAATTCGTGGTAGTGCAGGAACGCAAGTAAGGTTGGAAATAGAACCTGCCAATGCAAGTGTTCAAGGAAAAACTAAGGTTATTTCTATTATTAGAGAGAAGGTTAAACTAGAAGAACAAGCTGCAAAGTCCGAAGTCATTGAAGTACCGAGATCATTTTTT
>JBMYPE010000337.1:0-1895 GCA_049600015.1 Kangiellaceae bacterium | reverse complement strand
TATCATTCGGAATGCCATGACAAATCACATGATTAATTGATGTACATATAGACTTTGGGAATCCATGATAATTAAGAGGTGCCGGTATTGCTTTTTGTTCATTAACTATATAGTCATGGCATATTTGATTAAGCTCATTAGTTGTCACTCCTTTTTTGACATAAGGAGCGATCATCTCTATTACATCTGCGGTGAGTTTTCCCGCTATTCGCATTTTTTCAATTTGTTCTGCAGTTTTGATAATTACTGGCATAATGGGTATTTAGGTCATCTGAATTAATAGTTGGCCATTTTACGTGAATCTGACATAAATGTAAGCCTTAGTGAAGCTAATGGCAGACTGCATTAGAGTTAATTTTATACAGGATAAATTAAAAAAATAATTTGCCTACCTGTATAAGTAGGTGTATTATAAGTAGCAATTACCCCTGAGGCTAAAACAATAGATTACTAGCTTGTTAAGTAGAGCTTTCAATCAGTTGTTATTTGCTTAAAATTAAAGACTAAAGAAAACTAAGTGGAGAAAAAAATGGACGATAACAGAAAACAAGCGCTAACTGCGGCGTTAAGCCAAATAGAAAGACAATTTGGTAAAGGTTCAGTCATGAGAATGGGTGAAGCACAAGTAAAAAATATGGATACTATTTCTACTGGTTCATTAGGATTGGATATCGCTTTAGGGATAGGTGGCTTGCCTAAAGGTCGCGTTATTGAGATATATGGACCTGAATCTTCAGGAAAGACAACCTTAACCCTTCAAGCGATTGCCGAATGTCAAAAAGACGGGGGTACGGCTGCTTTTGTGGACGCTGAACATGCTCTAGATCCTGTTTACGCAGAGGCTCTTGGGGTTAACCTTGATGATTTACTTGTTTCTCAACCTGATACAGGAGAACAAGCGCTAGAAATTTGTGATATGTTGGTTCGTTCTGGTGCGGTTGATTTGGTTGTTATTGACTCAGTAGCGGCTCTAACACCTAAAGCGGAAATTGAAGGTGATATGGGTGATTCTCACATGGGGTTGCAAGCCCGATTAATGTCTCAAGCGCTAAGAAAGTTAACCGGGAATATAAAACGCACCAATTGCACAGTTATTTTCATTAATCAGATCAGAATGAAAATTGGTGTCATGTTCGGAAGTCCTGAAACAACAACGGGTGGTAATGCTCTCAAGTTTTATGCTTCTGTTCGTTTAGATATTCGCAGAATTGGTGCGGTTAAACAAGGTGATGAAATCGTTGGTAACGAAACACGTGTGAAAGTAGTAAAGAATAAAGTGGCTCCACCATTCAAACAAACTGAGTTCCAAATATTGTATGGCAAAGGGACTTCCCGCATGGGAGAAGTGATAGACCTAGGTGTTAAGCAAAATATTATTGATAAAGCGGGTGCTTGGTATAGCTACAAGGGTGATCGTATTGGTCAAGGTAAAGCTAAGGTAACTGATTTTTTAACTGAAAATGCTGAAATTGCTAGCGAGATTGAGACTCAAATTAGAACTGCCTTATTACCATCTTCTGAAGAAAAAGCTGAAGAAGTCAAAACCGCAGAATAAAACTTGTTTATTACACAGATTTTTTACAGGGTCTTAAAGTAATCAGCCAGTTAAAATAAGTCAAAAGCCGAATATCTCATTATTTTGAATATTCGGCTTTTTCATGTTTATCAGCGAAGTAAATTCGCGAAATTAAATATAAAAAATGCCTAACAAAGCTCTTCTACTCACTCTAATGATCCCATATAATATCAGGATCTAGCCCTAATTGATGGGGCTTCTATTTCAAAGTGGTAGCGATATGATTTTTAATCTAATCAAAATGACCTTTATCATCACTCTCATGCTAGTGGTTGCAAGTTGTCGTATGGTTCCACCAACCACTTATGATTATGATGTG
>JBMYPE010000336.1:0-1923 GCA_049600015.1 Kangiellaceae bacterium | reverse complement strand
TGCAAACCCAATATTGCTTTGATATTCCTTTATTTAAAGAATACATGAAAAGAGCTGTCGATTTAGGTTTAACAGAAAAAGTATTTGTTTTAGCGGGAGTGGGGACAATGCCTTCTGCCGGATCTGCGAGTTGGATAAGAAAAAATATACCCGGTATTAATATTCCAGACTGGGTGATTAAACGCTTAAAAGATTCCGCAAACCCAAAGCAAGAGGGACAAGATATTTGCGTTGAGATTATGCAACAACTCAAAGAAATAGAAGGTGTCGCGGGAATTCATGTGATGGCCTTTAAACAAGAAGAAAGTGTTAAAGATATTGTTATACGCTCAGGTGTGCTTGGCGATAGAAAACCGTGGCATCCCGATAATTAAAATCAATTTTTATAAAGTAAACCTCTAAAGAGAAACAAATATGACAACTCACACTCGTTTGAGCTCACACAGTAAAGAAATAATCATTGGTTTTGACAAGCCGTTTACAATGATCGGTGAGCGAATTAATCCTACTGGCAGAAAACTTCTAGCAGAGGAAATGAAAAATGGAGATTACAGTCGAGTAGAGCTGGATACCATTGCTCAAGTAGCAGCGGGTGCACAAATGCTAGATGTAAACGCAGGAATACCTCTTGCAGATGAGCCTAGAATATTGGCAGAAACCATCCAATTAGTTCAATCCATCAGCAATTTGCCGCTTTGTATAGATTCATCAATTATTGAAGCTCTAGAATCTGGGTTGGCGGTTTACCAGGGGAGAGCCTTGGTTAACTCCGTGACTGGAGAAGAGGAAAGTTTAGAAAGAGTACTACCATTAGTTAAAAAATATGACGCAGCGGTAGTCGCAATTTCAAATGATGAAACAGGTATCTCGCAAGATCCAAATGTTCGATATGAAGTGGCAAAAAAGATAGTAGAGCGAGCTCAAGATTATGGTATTAGTGCGCAAGATGTCGTGGTCGACCCGCTGGTGATGCCTGTTGGTGCAATTAATGATGCAGGTAAACAAGTTTTACAGTTAATCAGTCGATTGCGCAATGAACTTAAGGTTAATACAACCTGCGGAGCATCAAATTTTAGTTTTGGTATTCCTAATAGAAATGGTATGAACGCTGCATTTATTAGTATGGCAATTGGTGCGGGTATGACTTCTGCGATTGTTAATCCCCTGCATAGTGAAGTCGTACAAGCAGTTAGGGCTTCTGACGTGATTATGGGAAATGATGCTGATTGTAGCAATTGGTTAACAAATTATCGTGAACCCGCTGCGGAAGGTGCAGGTGGCAGAGCAGGAAGAAAATCTCGTCGTCGTAAAGCATAACCCTAGCTAGTCATGACTACACATCGACCACTCAGTTCAAAAAATGGTAAATCGGTTCAATTAACCGGTAGTTGTCTTTGTGGCAAAGTTAGCTACAGGGTTAACGGCATTGCTCGCGATATCGTAAACTGCTTTTGTATCCAATGTCGAAAAACTAGTGGACACCATGTCGCAGCAAGCCGGGCTCGCAAAGACCAAATAGAAATCAATGATCAAAATGCTTTGCGTTGGTTTGAATCATCAAAGAATACGTTCCGCGGGTTTTGTAAACATTGTGGCGGCAACCTATTTTGGGATGGCGGTAACGATGATGAGTTAGGAATCATGGCGGGAACTTTTGACTCACCAACCAGTTTGGAAACTATCGAAAATATTTTTGTTAAAGACAAAAGTGACTACTTTGAAATTCCGCCTCTTTCCGGCCAATCTGAATAATTGGATTGTGTTCAATTTCGCTAGTTTAAACAATTTTGTAGAAGTTCTGAGTTAAATAGTCAATGAGGAAAATAAGACTTTATGAGCAAAGTTAAAGTTGTATTTACACCTTCTGGGATACAAGGCGAAGTAGAAAAAAATACAGACATAATGACGGCGGCTAGAGAACTA
>JBMYPE010000335.1:0-1924 GCA_049600015.1 Kangiellaceae bacterium | reverse complement strand
ACACCCATGAGAGACTGCACTGACTTGAGGTGGTTGGCCCTTCCCGTCAAAGAAAGAACCACCAACACGGTAATCTGATTTTCCTGCAAGTTGAACACAAGAATTCCAAAAATCTTGAGTGTTGGACTGGTAAGCAACATCTTCAATTTGATCAACAATTTTCCCGTCTTTAATTTCGAAAAATAATTGTCCTCCAAACTGAAAATTGTATCGCTGTTGATCAATAGAGAAAGAACCTCTCCCCGCAATATAAATTCCTTTTTCCACATCTTTAATCAGATCGTTCGCGGAAAGATCTTCTTTTGGGTTAGGTTTAAGAGACACATTGGGCATTCTTTGGAACTGAACATCGCGCCAACTTTGCGAATAACAACACCCATGCGATTCATTTTGATCAATCATATGAACTTGATCTCTAATGGCTTGATAATTAACTAGAATGCCATCTTTCACTAAATCCCATTCTTTGGTTTTGACACCTTCATCATCGTAACCCACATGGCCGAGAGAATAAGGTTGGGTTTTATCGGCAACTAAATTGACAATGTCCGAGCCGTATTGGAATTTTTTACTCTTCCATTTATCTAGAGTTGCAAAACTAGTTCCGGCAAAATTAGCTTCATAACCTAAAACACGGTCAAGTTCTAATGGATGTCCAACTGATTCGTGGATCGTCAACATCAAATGGGCTGGATCTAATACCATATCGTATTTACCCGGTTTAACTGATTTTGCTGTTAGTTTTTTCTGTAATTGTTTACCTGCATTGGCAGCATCTTCTAGCATATCGTAAGAATTGTTATATCCAACACTGGCACCGTCAACATAGATCTTATCTTCTTTTCGACCATCTAAATACTCAAAACCCATTCCAACTGGATTACCTAATCCACTTCGCTGTTTAAAGCCAGACTTTCCAACCGCACTAGCAAAAAACGGTGCCCACAATCGATGCACATCCTGATCGATATAAGAACCATCGGTTGAAGCGAAGTATTTCTGCTCATTCACTAAGAAATAAATAGACGTAATATAACTCGCCCCATTAGTTAATGCGGCATTATTCACTTCTAACAAGCGATCCGCTTTTTCTTTAATAGGGATCTCAAAGGCATTTTTAACTATTGGTGTTTTCCAACTGACCTCACCAACACCTTTAACCGGTGCTAATTTAACTGGCTCAGTTTGAAATTTAGAATTAGCTTTAGCAATTGCAACTGCCTGTCGGGCGGTTTTTGCGATTGATTCTGGCGTAACGATAGATGTCGAAGCAAAACCCCATGTGCCATTGGCTATTACTCGAATACCAATTCCGGCGGATTCAGTATTAACAACATTGTTGACCACTTTTTCTCGCGTGGTGACAAATTGGTTTAAATAGCGACCAATTCGTGCATCAGCATAAGTAGCGCCGGCACTTTTAGCCGCATTTAAAGCCACATCAGCCAACTGTTTTTTCATTGCCACGTCCATTGGACGGTCTAGTAATTGCTCTGCCGATACCATGTTACCGGTAATTGGGAGTATCAATCCTCCCACGCCAGCGCCTGTTAATTTTATGAAATTTCTTCTTTGCATGAGCCCACCTTTTTATCTTTGATTCTTTATGGTTATTGGGAAATAGAAAATCGGTTAAAAAAATCGATTGTAATACTCCTTTGTTGGCAACTAAAAGGCAAATGTTTAAATGTAAGAAAGAGTTTACAATTTACCCTGGAGTCGGAAAATCGTCAGTTAAACTATAACATGACAACAAATGGTAGTTGAAGTAAAGCCTCTAATATTAGAGGCTTTCAGTGAAACAGCTGAGCAGAATAACTAATTGAAAGTACTACATTTTTCTTAATAATGCTGTAGCAACTTTCTTAGCTCCACCTTTGCTTTCATCTTTTGATGCTTCGGTTGCCAACGCTTTGGCTTTGTC
>JBMYPE010000334.1:0-1940 GCA_049600015.1 Kangiellaceae bacterium | reverse complement strand
AAGATTAAGCATGGCAGAAGCCGATAACTTAATGCCTCAAGATTTAATTAATGCTAAGCCAGTTTCTGCAGCTATTAAAGAGTTTTTTGGTTCAAGTCAATTATCACAATTTATGGATCAAAATAATCCTCTTTCTGAAGTCACACATAAGCGTCGTGTTTCAGCTTTAGGCCCAGGCGGATTGACAAGAGAACGTGCTGGTTTTGAAGTTCGAGATGTTCATCACACTCATTACGGTCGTGTATGTCCAATCGAAACACCGGAAGGTCCAAACATCGGTTTGATTAACTCGCTTTCTAGTTATGCTAGAACTAATGAGTATGGGTTCTTAGAAACTGCTTACCGTAAAGTGGTGAATGGTAAAGCAACAGCAGAAATTGATTACTTGTCAGCGATTGAAGAGGGCGAATTTTTCATCGCACAAGCAAATGTTGTATTAAATGCAAAAGATGAAATGACTGAAGAAATGATTTCATGTCGTCATCAAGGTGAATTTACATTCACAGCAGCAGAAAATATTCAGTATATGGATGTTTCTCCGCAGCAAATCGTATCTGTTGCCGCGTCTTTAATTCCATTCCTTGAGCATGATGATGCTAACCGTGCATTGATGGGATCGAACATGCAACGTCAAGCGGTTCCAACATTAAGAGCGCAAAAGCCTCTTGTGGGAACGGGTATGGAAAGAACTGTTGCAGTTGATTCTGGCGTAACGGTTTCTGCCGATAGAGGCGGAGTGATTGAGTTTGTAGATGCGAGTCGAATAGTCGTAAGAGTTAACGATAAAGAAACTAAAGTGGGTGAGGCTGGCGTTGATATTTATAATTTAAGAAAATATACACGCTCTAACCAAAACACTTGTATTAACCAACGCCCAATCGTTAATGCTGGCGACAAAATTGGTCGAGGTGATGTGTTAGCGGATGGTCCTTCTACCGATTTAGGTGAGTTGGCTCTTGGACAAAACATGAAAATCGCTTTCATGCCTTGGAATGGTTACAACTTTGAGGATTCAATTCTTATTTCTGAGAATGTGGTAAAAGAAGATCGATTTACTAGTATTCATATTCAAGAGTTAACTTGTATCGCACGAGATACAAAATTAGGATCTGAAGAAATTACTGCAGATATTCCAAACGTCGGTGAAAGCGCATTAGCAAAACTAGATGAATCTGGAATTGTTTATGTTGGAGCTGAAGTTAAAGCTGGCGATATCTTGGTCGGTAAAGTAACACCTAAAGGTGAAACTCAACTGACCCCAGAAGAAAAACTATTACGCGCAATATTTGGTGAAAAAGCGAGTGATGTAAAAGACACGTCACAGCGAGTCTCTTCAGGTACCGTAGGTACCGTTATTGATGTTCAAGTTTATACACGTGATGGCGTTGAAAAAGATCAACGCGCACTAAGTATTGAAGCATCACAAGTGATTCAAGCGAAAAAAGATTTGAATGATGAGTTTGCTATTTTGACCGGCAATATCCACAATCGAGCTTACAAAATATTATTAAACTCAGTTGCGGAAAAAGGACCTAATAAATTAAAAAAAGGAAGCAAACTAACGGCCGAATACCTTGAAGAAATAGGTAGCAATGAATGGTTAGATATTCAATTACGTGATGATGAACAGCAACAGTCATTAGAAGCGTTAGCTACACATCTAGAAGAAAAGCGTAAAGAATATGATAACTTGTTAGAAGTGAAGCGTAAAAAGATTACTCAAGGTGATGATTTAGCACCGGGCGTACTCAAAATTGTTAAGGTTTATATGGCAGTTAAACGTCGTATTCAACCAGGTGATAAGATGGCGGGACGACATGGAAACAAGGGGGTTATCTCTAACATTGTTCCTGTGGAAGATATGCCTTACTTAGAAAATGGTGAGCCGGTAGATATCGTGCTAAACCCTCTAGGTGTTCCATCTCGTATGAATATTGGGC
>JBMYPE010000333.1:0-1966 GCA_049600015.1 Kangiellaceae bacterium | reverse complement strand
GCATTGATGAAAGTGCTTAATAAAGAGCATAAACTTTGCCGATTTAATGTATTAGCCAATATGGTACAAACCAGTAAGCAAGGCAGAGAAATGTTTGCTTCATTAAGTGCCGTTTGTAACCGCTTTTTAGATGTGACCTTGAATTATATGGGCTCTATCCCTTTTGATGATCATGTTCGAATGGCGGTGAAAAAGCAAAAACCATTAATTGATTTATACCCAAGAGCACCTAGCTCCATAGCAATTAAAAGTTTGGCAAAGAAAGTGGAGCAATGGCCTCTGCCAAATACTGCAAGTGGCAATATTGAGTTCTTCATGGAACGGTTAGTTTCCTAGCGTGAAACTTTATTTTACACATAAGGATTGGATCTCCAAGTGACCGGCGCGGATACCTACAAGCAAGTACAAGGTGATCATAGTGATGATTATGCTGTTCGTTATGCGCCCTTAGTTAAGAGAATTGCCCATCATTTAATGGCGAGATTACCGGCAAGTGTTCAGCTGGAAGATATGCTACAAGCAGGAATGTTGGGTCTCATTGAAGCAATAGGAAAATTTGATTCAACTAAAGGCGCTAGTTTTGAGACTTATGCTGGCATAAGAATTCGAGGCTCCATGATAGATGAAATTAGGCGAGGCGATTGGGTTCCACGATCGGTACATAAAAACTCAAGAAGTATCGCTCAAATTATTAAGGAAATTGAGCAACGTACAGGTCGAGATGCCAGAGATACGGAAGTGGCTGCTGGATTAGGCGTTGAAGTTTCTGAATATCGTCAAATGCTCATGGACGTAAACAATGGTCATATGATGGATTTTGATGGGATGGGAGTTAGCGAAGATTTTTTTACGCAAGGAATTTCTGACACTAGTTTGACACCACTAGAACGTATTCAAAAAGAAGATTTTAGAAACTCGTTAGCGAGTGCCATTGCTACGCTGCCAGAGAGAGAAAAATTAGTGTTAGCACTCTATTATGATGAAGAGCTGAACCTAAAAGAAATTGGTGAAGTGATGGGAGTTAGCGAATCGCGAATCAGTCAAATTAACAGTCAAGCGATGCTTAGATTGCAATCTAGATTAAAAGATTGGAAGAAATCGTAAAACTAGACTAGATTTATTGTAATGATTGTCGCTAAGTTGCTGATGTGTTTACACATTGTAAATGTTCATCAACCGTTCTAAAACTTCTCTAACAATCAATTTTCAACCATTTTAAGTGACACAATCTTATACGGAGCAATACCTTGGATAAGAACATGAAAATACTGGTAGTAGATGATTTTTCTACTATGCGTCGAATCATCAAAAACCTTTTGCGTGATCTCGGATTTACCAATACGGAGGAAGCTGATGATGGAAACACGGCTTTACCGAAGTTACAAGCGGGTAATTTTGACTTTTTAGTGACTGATTGGAACATGCCTGGAATGCAAGGAATCGATCTTTTAAAGGCGGTTAGAGCAGACGAAAAACTCAAGAGTATGCCGGTATTAATGGTAACAGCTGAGTCTAAAAGAGAGCAGATTATTGAGGCGGCACAAGCAGGAGTTAATGGTTATATTGTCAAACCTTTTACTGCGGGTACTTTGGATGAAAAACTAAAAAAAATATTCGAAAGAATAGAAGGATAAAAGCATTTAATGTTGACAGTTTTATGTATTCTCAATTTGCTTAGTGTAACTAAAAAGGACTCAATTTAATGGCTTTATCTGACAAAGACAATTTAGAACGAACGATTGCACAAACAAAAGAACTACTCAATCATTTAGAAAGAAGTGAAATTGAAGACGCGCAAGATTTAATTGATTCACTCGCATCAGATGGCGATGAAGATTTGTTTATAGAAATAGGCAAGTTGACGAGAAGTCTCCATGAAGCACTTTCCAACTTTCGCATGGATTCTAGAATTACCGACATTGCTGCCTCTGAAATTCCAGATGCAAAAGAAAGGCTCACTTATGTT
>JBMYPE010000332.1:0-1992 GCA_049600015.1 Kangiellaceae bacterium | reverse complement strand
CGGTTTGTGCAGAAACGTGTGTAGGTCGTATTCGTTATTTAGGCGTTATTTTATACGATGCGGATAAAATCAAAGAAGTAGCGGCTAGTGAATCTGAAACCGATTTATATGAAAAGCAGTTAGAAATATTTCTGGATCCCAATGATCCGAAAGTGATTGCGCAAGCGAAAAAAGATGGTATTGCCGATTCAGTTTTAGAAGCTGCTAAAAAATCACCGGTTTATAAAATGGCAATTGATTGGAAATTAGCATTACCGCTACACCCTGAATACAGAACCTTACCCATGGTTTGGTATGTACCAACATTAAGCCCGATTCAAAATGCGGTTGAAGCTGGTACATTAGGAATGGCAGGTGTATTGCCTGACGTTCGCTCTTTGCGAATTCCAATGAAGTATTTAGCCAACTTATTAACTGCAGGTGATGAAGAACCGGTTATTCGCGCGCTCGAAAGATTACTGGCTATGAGAGCCTACAAACGAGCAGAAAATGTTGAAGGTGTTGAAGATCTTGAAGTCCTTCGACAAGCCGGTTTAAACAAAAAACAAGCGGATGAAATGTATCGCTATTTAGCCATTGCTAATTACGAAGATCGTTATGTTATTCCAACCGGTCACAGAGAAATGAATGTTCCTGAAGCTTATGGCGAAAAGAGTGGTTGTGGATTTACTTTTGGTAATGGATGTAGCACCGGTAATAACGATATGAATATGTTTGGCGCAAAAAAAATCAACAAACGTGATGTTATTAAAATCACCAATGTTGGAGCGTAACTATGATGATTCTTAAAGTTATTTCTAGACTATTAGACTACCCAACAGAAGCGCTTTTTAACGCATCTGCTGAATTAACCCATGCAGTTAAAATTTCAAAAATGAGCGAGCAAAATAAAAACACCTTAATTGATTTTATTGAAACTCTCTGTAATAAAGATCTTTTTGATGCACAAGAAAGATATGATCTTTTATTTGATAGGGGCCGTTCACTTTCTTTACTTTTGTTTGAACACGTCCATGGAGAATCTCGCGACCGTGGTCAGGCAATGGTTGATTTGATGAATGTCTATAAGTCAAAAGGATTTGAGGTGAACTCCTCTCAACTGCCGGATTATATTCCACTTTATTTAGAGTTTTTAAGTGAGCAAGAAAGTGAGTTTGCGGAAGAATGGCTAGGCGACATTTGTCACTTAATGACCATGCTTTCAGAAAGACTCATAGAACGCAAATGTGATTACTCGATTCTTTTTGATTCACTGATTGAGCTTTCTGGTATAGAAGTTAATCGCCAAGAAGTCGCTGAGGCAGTTCAAAAAGAAGAGCGCGACGATACCATTGAAGCGATTGATAAAGAGTGGGAAGACAAAGAAATTAAATTTGACGATCCCATTCAGGCTGGCGAACAATGCCCTAGCGCTAGTTCAGGTATTCAAAAGTCAACCAACTCTCTTAATCCAAATAACATCCAGAGTGTTCCTATTAACTGGCACGATCAAGACGCAGCCCAAGTTTCAGGACTTTAAGGAGAACAATTATGTCAGATACATTTATGTTAAACCTCAATAATTTATTGTTCGGAATTTATCCTTACGTTGCATTAATGGTTATGGTCGTTGGGAGTTGGATCCGATTTGATCGTGAACCTTACACTTGGAAAGCAGACTCAAGCCAAATGTTAAATGGCAAAGGATTTCGTATAGCCAGCAATCTTTTTCATGTGGGCGTAATCTTTATTTTAATGGGGCACTTCGTTGGCCTATTAACGCCAGAATGGTTATACCACCATTTTATTTCCAGTGCAGATAAGCAACTACTTGCAATGGTCAGTGGTGGATTTTTTGGAATATTATGTTTGATTGGTTTATTAATGTTAATCAAACGTCGCTTAACCGATGCTAGAGTAAAAGCGTCATCAAAATTCTCTGATATTTTCATTTTGTTGATGCTACTGGTTCAATTAGTTCTGGGCTTAATGACTATTGTTGTTTCAATGGAT
>JBMYPE010000331.1:0-1994 GCA_049600015.1 Kangiellaceae bacterium | reverse complement strand
CTTCTGATGTTTTATCGGGAATGTAATCTGCTTGGTGCGCAAAAACTTGTTTTAATTTTTCCCTATCACGAACGATAAAAGCCCCAGTACCGTATGGCAGAAAAAGTCCTTTATGCGGATCGAGTGTTATTGAATCCGCTAATTCTAAACCTTTTAATCGTTTTTTACCTAACGGTGTCATGGCAAAAAATCCACCGTAAGCCGCATCAATATGATACCAAGCACTAAAACTTTTAGCTAAATTAGAAATTGTTTCTAGTGGATCAACTGAACCAGTGTTTGTACTCCCTGCAGTGGCAACAATTATTAAAGGCTTAAAGCCATTTTTCTTATCTTCTGCGAGCATTTTTTGCAAAGCGTCCGTATCCATTCTGTACTCGCGATCCACTGGAACGTTTCTTATTTGTTTTGATGCAATTCCGGCAGCTTGAAAAGCCTTCCACATAGAATGATGAACAAAACCACTGGCGTATACTGTGCCTTTAGTAAAATCATCTCCAAGAATCAAAGTGCGCGCACATATCACTGCCGTCAAATTTGCAATCGATCCACCAGAAGTTAAACTTCCTCCAGATGTTTTTGGAAAACCTACCCACTCTGAGAACCATCTAAGTACGTCCGATTCGATCTGACTTAAAAAAGGCGCGGTAACATCTATACCTACATAACGATTGGTAATTTTGGCAATTAACTCAGCAAGAGCAGCATGAAAAATTCCGCCACCAGGAATGTAAGCCATAAAACCAGGGTGAGTGGTTGGCAATGCATTAGAGACTCGATTATCGAATAGATCATCTAATATTTCTTTTAATGCCGTTTCTTCTTCCGGTAGTTTAGTTGGGTTATCAAAAGCACTTTCACTAGATTTTTGCGGGTCGTAACTTGCCGGTTGGTCAATATTATCGAGAAAGCTAGTAATTTTATCAGTTGCTAACGCCAACATTTCACGAATTTCTTCGGAAGTTGGCTCTAAAGATTGAGACATAGAATGATTCCAGAAATTCGATATATTTGTTAAAAGCTAAATCCTATGAGCGATGATATAGCACCTACAATTGCTAAAATGATTAGTATCAGCGATGGAATGATTGATAATATAAACCCTAATCCGCGACTTGACGGTTCAGTTACATAAGCTCTCCAATAAAGGAATCTGCCAATAATGTATATGCCGCCTAGAGCGGAAACAAGCAAACCAGACCAATAAATACCCGCCAAAAATAAAGCTGGAAGAAACATAACCAGTACTTCCAATGTATTCATTTGAACTCGATACATACGTTCAAACCCTTCATCACCTGTTATTGCCGGTGCTTTTATACCAAACTTTACACGTGCTTTACCTACCATTGCAGCAAAGAAGAAAAACTGTAAGATGGCTAAAGCGGCAATTAATTGAACATATTCCATTTGGGTTTCCTGTATTTTGTTAATGTTATTTTGATTGAGAGTATAAGCTATTCATGAATGAATAGCTTAACGAAATTCTTAAGCAGGAAAACCTGGTGCTACGAAACGATTTGCTTAACAGTGGTTAAGATAGATAAAGTAATTGATTTTGTTAATTGATTTATTTTTAGTTATTAACTTAAAGGAAATAGTTTCGTTATATCTATTGATTTAGATCTGGCTCATATGTGTTAGATTTTTCTTCGTTGTAACGACCGCCCCTATGAAGAGATAGTCTTCATCTCCTAGCAATCCATGTTCTTGGATATGAGGGTCGTTGGGATTTGGAAGAACACCTCGCCGAATTGTAAAGACATCCACACTCTGACACAGGCTATACAGATTCTTGTTGCCGTCAATGTAGCTTTGATAGCGCCCCTTTACCTTTGAGAGATTCGATTGCTCTTTCTTATCACTCCAGACTAACTTATAACTGTGGAGCGCTATAAAAACAGCAAAAGGTAAGGTTGACTCACCAGTTCGAGAGCTTAAATGAAAGTACTCCGCATTTCTCTCAAGATCTTTAATTATTTGGGGTTTACTCG
>JBMYPE010000330.1:0-1998 GCA_049600015.1 Kangiellaceae bacterium | reverse complement strand
GTGTTGATTAAAGAAATTTATTCAGGCGAAAAACTGTTAAAACGTCGGCAATCAGTAAACAAAGTGCCCCTTTTCAAACAACCGTCAAATTCAGCACCAAATCGCAAAGAAATGAAGATTGAATCTCAATATGACTCCATCAACTGCCACACAGCAAATTCTTGGCAATGGGGCTTGGTGAAGTTTGAGTTTTTGAACTTTAGAAAAGAAACATTACCTGAAAATGGCCAGTTTAGAGACTATGCCAAAGGCTCAAGTAATAACCGTTCATGTGTTTTATCAATATCTATACTAGACAAAAAAATATTGTTAACTGGTGATATCGAGAAAAAAGCTGAAAGGCTACTTGTAGAATCTAACGTTAGCCCACATGATGTGATTGTCGCGCCTCATCACGGTAGTTTAACCAGTTCAGGCGAGAAGTTAGTGGAAACGGTTAATGCCAAAGTAGCAATTTTCTCTACCGGTTATGCCAACCAATGGTCGTTTCCTAAAAATGAGGTGCTTGAAAGATACCAAAATAACGGCGCATCAATTTGGATCACTCATAAGCAAGGCGCAATCAATGTGATCTACGATAACGATCAGCTCGTCATTTTTGGTGAGCGGGAAAGTTTCCAACATTTTTGGAATCATCAATAGCAAGATTCTCCTTTCGAACAGTGATTCAAAGGACTTCGTGAGATGGGCTTCTCAAAATATCCAGTAGAAATACAAAGGCGGCACTACTCGTTATTATATTTGCTAAAACTTGTTATAATGCGCGCATTAAGCGGTGTGTGATTTAAAGGATAAATTCAATAATGATTGATCTGTTAAAAGCTGGTGGTTGGATTATGTTTCCAATCATTCTATGTTCGATTGCAGCGTTTGTAATTTGTATTGAACGTTCATGGACATTAAGGCGTACAAGAATTACTCCCAAGCACTTAGTCGCACAAGTTTGGGGTTGGATAAAAAACAATCAACTTGATCGGGCTCGGTTAGCAAAACTAAAAGCCAGCTCACCGCTCGGCGAAATATTAGCGGCTGGATTAGTTAATCATGCTCATGGTAGAGCCACCATGAAAGAGAGCATTCATGAGGCCGGTCGATTAACCGTCATCAATTTGGAAAGATATCTAAATACCTTAGGAACCATCGCTCAAATCACTCCTTTGCTCGGTTTGTTAGGAACCGTTATTGGAATGATCAGAGTTTTCACAGTGATTACAGTACAAGGTACAGGTGATTCAGGCGCACTTGCTCATGGAATATCAGAAGCATTAATCACTACGGCAACTGGTTTGATTATTGCGATTCCAACATTAATTTTCCATCGTCATTTCGAACGCAGAGTTGATGAGCTAGTGGCAGAAATGGAAAGAGAAGCCTTAAAAATGGTTGAAGTTCTTAATGGCGAAAGAGAAACCCTAAAAGGGTAACAGGATTTATTAGAATGCTCTTAAGAGACAAAAAACAAGAAATTTCTGTTAACTTGACTCCGCTAATTGATGTGGTGTTTTTGCTACTGATATTTTTTATGGTTTCTACCAGTTTTACTAGAGAGACTCAAATTGAGCTGGAATTACCAAAAGCAGATGTAGAACCACTAGAAACAAAAATAGAATCGCTTGAAATCAGTATTGATAAAGAGGGACGATATTTTGTTAATAAAAAAGCATTGGTCAATACATCCATTGACACGTTGAAAAGAGCCATTTCAACTATTTTAGAAAGTAACCCAGATATTGCGGTCATTGTTAGTGCAGATGCCAATACACCTTATCAATCAGTTGTCACCGCGATGGATGCAACCTCTCAATTAGGCGTTAGTAATCTAAAAATGGCGACTCAAAGGGATAATGAATGAGAGTGAATAACGATACGAATTCTAGCGAAGTTTTTAGAAGATTACGTGGTTATTTAAGAGACTATAAGCTCGCATTTTTTATTGCCATTTTAGGTAATCTTGTTTTTGCCGGTATGGATTTTCTATTCGTTTGGTCTTTAGAACCT
>JBMYPE010000329.1:0-2018 GCA_049600015.1 Kangiellaceae bacterium | reverse complement strand
TTAAACCAATCAGGTTGTTTTGGCCATTGTTTGTTTGTGGCTGAGCCTTCTCCATAGTCAGCAGAAAAAGTCCATCGACCGCTTCGCATCCATTCTAGTTTGTCATAATCCCAGTTTTCACATAAATCAGAACCAATTGCGACTTGATTAATACCAATCATATCGGCTGTTTTAGCAATCATTTCGCAAAATTCATTAAGTGTACAATTTGAACCATTCTTTAAATGGAAGGGGTACATACTGAAACCTAAAATTCCGCCTGAATCGCCCAAAGCTTTTATCACATCATTTGATTTATTTCGAAGTGCATCGTGAAAGAAACTAGGGTTTGCATGAGTAATTGCAATGGGACGCTCAGATAACTCAATGGCTTCTAACGTAGATAATTCGGCAGAATGTGACATATCTATTACCATGCCCACACGATTCATTTCTTTAATAGCTTGTTTACCAAAACGCGTGATCCCCGAGTCTCTACTCTCATAACAGCCTGTTGCGAGTAAACTCTGATTGTTATAAGACAACTGCATAATTCTAACGCCTAGATTATGAAGTACTTCAATATTTGCGATGTTATCTTCGATAGGCGAACAATTTTGAAATCCAAAAACAATTCCTACTTTATTTTGACGTTTTGCTTCTAAAATATCTTCAGCGGTTCGAGCAGGCATAATTAAGTCATTGAATTCTCGAAAGTGTTGATTCCAACGACTAATGTTCTCAATGACTTCGTTAAATTGTTCCCAATAGGCAATGGTTACATGCACAGCGTTTATGCCACTATCACGCGTTTTTTCAAATGTCTTCTTATCCCAGTTTATATACTGAAGACCGTCAATAATCACATTATGAGCTTGCATCACATCTCTCTTATTGGGTGAACTAATTGGTTTAAGGCAGTAAAAGCTAAGCTAGTATGGTTTGCTATAGTTAGTTTTGACAACGGTGTAAAACTCTTCGGCATACTTGCCTTGCTCACGAGAGCCATAACTTGAAGATTTTCTACCGCCAAATGGCACGTGATAGTCAGTTCCAGCGGTAGGTAAATTCACCATCACACAACCGGATTTTGAATGACGCTTAAAGTGTGCGGACTTTGCCAAAGATTGAGTTATTATCCCTGACGTTAGACCAAACTCAGTATCATTCGCCATTGTTAGAGCATGGTCATAGTCATCAGCTTTAATCACACAGGCGACAGGCCCAAAAATTTCTTCTCGGTTAATTTGCATGTCGTTCGTTGAATTAGTAAATAATGTTGGTGCAATGTAATAGCCTTTCGGATTTAAATCTAAAGCTTCCCCCCCCTGAACGATGGTTGCTCCGTTAGATTTAGCCATTTCAATATATTCTAAAATTTGATTATATTGCTTTTCGTCTACCACTGATCCAATCTGCATACCTTCTGCTAGTGGATTACCAACTTTTAACTTTTTCATTTCTGCAACCATCATGCTCACAAATTGATCATGTACGCCTGCTTCAACAATTAAACGGGAAGACGCCGTACACTTTTGTCCAGTTCCAAAAAAAGCACCGTTTATCGCACATTGAACAGCAACCTCAAGATCTGCATCATTCAAAACAACTAATGCATTTTTACTTCCCATCTCTAGCTGAACTTTTGCCATATTATCAATGGCATTTTTTGCAATCCGACGACCAATAGGTACCGATCCTGTAAAACTGATTGCACTGATATCTTTTGAAGTACTTAAAGCCTCGCCTACTTCTCGGCCGGGGCCCATTACTAAATTGAACACGCCTTTTGGTAGACCACTACGGCTAATGATTTCAGCCAAAATCCAAGCACTCGCTGGTACGAGTTCAGCCGGTTTTAAGACCACTGTATTTCCGAAAGCGAGAGCGGGAGCAATTTTCCATGCAGCTACAGCCATCGGGAAATTCCAAGGCGTGATGATACCGATAACACCTATTGGCTCGCGCCTAACTTCAATATCGACACCTGGTCTTACTGACGCTGCTATTTCACCCATTTGACGTAATGTTTCTGCCGC
>JBMYPE010000328.1:0-2066 GCA_049600015.1 Kangiellaceae bacterium | reverse complement strand
TTTTATGACTTGGATTGATGATCGTTTTCCAGCAACAAAAGTATGGAACGAGCATTTAGCACAATATTATGCGCCTAAGAACTTCAACTTTTGGTATTTCTTCGGCTCTTTAGCGTTATTAGTGTTAGTAAACCAGATTTTAACTGGGATCTGGTTAACTATGAACTATACGCCTACTGGTGAAGGTGCTTACGCATCTGTTGAATACATAATGCGTGATGTGGAGTGGGGATGGCTACTTCGTTATATGCATGGCGTGGGTGCTTCTGCATTTTTTGTGGTGGTTTATTTGCACATGTTCCGAGGACTTATTTATGGATCATTCAGAAAACCCAGAGAGCTAGTTTGGATTTTCGGCATGATTATTTTTGTACTCCTAATGGCGGAAGGATTCATGGGATATTTGTTGCCTTGGGGTAACATGTCTTATTGGGGCGCCCAGGTTATTATTAACTTATTTAGTGCGGTGCCTGTTGTTGGTGAAGATTTAGCTATTTGGATACGTGGTGACTTTATTATTTCTGGTGCAACTTTAAATCGATTTTTTGCATTACATGTAGTTGCTTTACCTATGGCACTTTTATTGATGGTGTTCTTACATATCGTGGCACTTCATAAAGTAGGTTCTAATAATCCAGATGGTATCGATATAAAGAAAAATAAAGATGAAAATGAAATTCCAATTGACGGCATTCCGTTCCACCCTTATTACACAGTGAAAGACATTGTTGGTGTTGGAGTATTCTTATTTATCTTTTGCTGGATTATCTTTTTTAACCCTGAAATGGGCGGTTACTTTTTTGAGCCACCTAACTTTACGCCGGCAGATCCACTTAAAACGCCTGAGCATATTGCGCCAGTTTGGTATTTCACACCTTATTATTCAATATTGAAGGCTGTGCCAAATCAGGGGCTAGGGGTAGTTGCTATGGCGGCATCATTAGTCGTTTTATTTTTCTTGCCATGGCTTGATAGAAGCCCAGTTCTCTCCATTAGATATAAGAGTTCAATCTTCAAAGTAGCGTTAACTTTATTTGTGATTAGCTTCTTTATTTTAGGTTATTTAGGAATGAAAGCACCAAACGAAATGAGAACGTTGGTTGCACGAATTTGTACTATTTATTACTTTGCATTCTTCGTATTAATGCCTTGGTGGAGCCAGTGGGGCGAGACAAAGCCAGTACCAGAAAGGGTGACTCACTAATGAAACTACTAAACAATAAAAATATCATTAATAAAATGATCAAAAAAACAGTCACTTTGGCGCTAGTTGGCTTTTCGGTGAACTTAATGGCTGCGGGTGGCGGTTCTCATATTCCCAATGATGACATGCCTAATTATTCAGGCGATAGATTGATTGTTTCTATGCAAAAAGGAATGCAGATCTATATGAATAATTGTATGGGGTGTCATGGGTTAGCTTTTCAAAGGTATAACCGAAGTGCCAAAGATCTAAAAATTTCCGATGCAATGATGATTGATAATCTCATGTTTACCGCTGATAAAATTGGCGATCCAATGGCTAATAATATGCAAGCAGAAGCCGCTGAAAAATGGTTTGGAACTGCGCCTCCTGATTTATCTTTAATCGCTCGTTCAAGAAGCACTCATTGGTTATATAATTATTTACGTGCTTTCTATCAGGATGACTCGCGACCTTATGGTGTTAATAATTCAGTATTTGCTGATGTGGGTATGCCTCATGCGTTAGAGAACATGCAAGGGATTCAAGACAAAACAGAAGAAGTGAAAGGTATTGAAAACGATATTGGTTACGCACAAGGCGAAATAGCAACTGCACGTGAAGCTTTAAATGCGAAGAAAGGTTCGGCGTCTTCTCATCAAGAAGCCATTAGCAAAGCTGAACATTTAATTCTCGAAAAGGAATTAGAATTAATTGAATTATCTAAATCTGGAAAATACTTCACTATGATGAAGCAAGGGCGATTGACTCCAGAGGAGTTTGATGTGGCGATGGCAGATTTAGTTAACTTTTTAGACTATGTTGGGGAACCTGTTAAGTTAGAAAGAAAAAGCATGGGCGTTTATGTGTTGATGTTTATATT
>JBMYPE010000327.1:0-2112 GCA_049600015.1 Kangiellaceae bacterium | reverse complement strand
CTAATGCTGGGCATAATTCCATACCAACAGCTTCAACCGCTTGGTAAAGCCCCGCATCTTCACCTTCAGCGCCACATGCAGCCATCCAGTTGGCTGATAATTTAATTTTACTGATATTCTGAATTTTTGACGCGGCAATATTGGTAATTGATTCAGCAACAGCCATTCTTGCCGATGCAGCATAATTTAAATTGGCTATCGGCGTTCTTTCGCCCATCGCCATTGCCTCACCAGTATAACTACATAAGCTAGAAGCCGTGACCGCGCAATCAGCCACAGGAACTTGCCAAGGGCCAACCATTTGATCTCTGTGCGATAGTCCACCAACAGTTCTATCACCAATGGTGATCAAAAATGTTTTATCTGCAACACTCGGTAAACTAAGCACTCGATTGGTGACTTGATCAATTGAATCAGTAATTTGAAGTGACTGTTTCACCACATTGGAAGAGCTAACAGAACGATGCATCTTTGGTGCTTTGCCAAATAAAACATCCATTGGTAGATCAACGGGTTTATTGTCAAAGTGTTCATCATTTAGTGTAAGGTGTAATTCTTCTGTGGCAATTCCCAAGATAGCAAAAGGACATCTCTCTCTTTCACAGATCTTTTCAAATACATCTTTATACTCTGGTGAGACTGCTAACATATAGCGTTCTTGTGACTCGTTACACCAGATTTCCACTGGGCTCATTCCTGGCTCATCGTTGGGTACACGACGCAGTTCAAACGAACCACCTCTACCACCATCATGCACTAACTCTGGTACGGCATTTGATAAACCGCCAGCGCCTATGTCATGTATAAACGCAATTGGATTGTTTTTACCCATAGACCAACAAGTGTCAATTACTTCCTGACAGCGACGCTCCATTTCTGGGTTTTCTCGCTGCACTGACGCAAAATCTAAAGATTCTTCACTAGAACCCGAAGCCATAGAAGAAGCAGCGCCACCGCCTAAACCAATTAACATGGCTGGTCCACCTAATACTATGACGTGATAACCCGGCTTTATTTCATCTTTTTCAACATGCTGTTGGCGTATATTCCCCATACCACCTGCGATCATTATAGGTTTATGATAACCGCGCATCTGGATACCATGATCAAATTCGACACTTTGCTCATAAGTACGAAAATAGCCGCATAAATTAGGTCTTCCAAACTCATTGTTAAAAGCGGCACCGCCTAGTGGGCCTTCAATCATAATGTCAAACGCAGAAACTATACGAGCTGGTTTGCCATAAGGAGATTCTCCGGTTGCGATTTCCCATGCCTGCTCAAAATTTGGGATGCGTAAATTTGAAACACTAAAACCAGTCAAACCAGCCTTAGGTTTACCGCCCCGGCCTGTCGCACCTTCGTCCCTAATTTCTCCACCCGAGCCGGTTGCTGCCCCGGGAAAGGGTGAAATAGCGGTCGGGTGATTATGAGTTTCAACTTTGATTAATACGTGGATCGGTTCATAGTGATATTGATATTCACCCATTTCAGATGAAGTTGTAGGGTCTTCCTGATTTACGCTTGGATTAGACCAGAGTCTTGGTTGTGACCATCCTTCGAACACTGCCGCATTATCGCTATAAGCGGATAAAACGCCTTCTGGAGATACTTTATGCGTGTTACGGATCATTCCAAAAAGAGAATTTGGTTTCTCTTCACCATCTATTGTCCAAGATGCATTAAATATCTTGTGTCGACAATGCTCGGAATTAGCTTGAGCGAACATCATCAATTCAACATCGGTAGGATTTCTTTCTAATTTAGAAAAACTATCAACTAAGTAATCTATCTCGTCTTCTGCTAAAGCTAAACCTAAACTAACGTTCGCTTCGCACAATGCATCTCGCCCACCCGCTAACGTATTGACGCGGCTATATTCTTTAGGTTGTTGTAGCTCAAATAAGACTTCGGCATTTTGTAATGCTGGAAAAACAACTTCCATCATTCGATCATGAAGAATTGGCTGGAGAAGTTGCATTTGTTCTTGATTGAGAGAGTTTCCATCACTATCTTGAAGATACCAACCGATCCCTCTCTCAATTCGGTTGACTTCAGTAATATTACAATTGGCAACTATGTCCGATGCTTTAGAAGACCAAGGAGAAATAG
>JBMYPE010000326.1:0-2185 GCA_049600015.1 Kangiellaceae bacterium | reverse complement strand
TAAAAACAATCATTAAGGAGAGTAATTCCAATAATAAAGTCGAATTCATGAGTTCATATTTTTGTTCAAAATGAAACAAGAAGAATATAAAAGACGCTAAATATAATAAACTAGGCCAAATTAGTGAAAAATGCTTTTTAACATGAATTTTCATTGACCATATTCCCCTAGGTTTTCATAAAGCCTAGTAAAACCATTAGTAAAAAAATTTGAAAAATCGCTTGGTGATTGAATATCTCTTTTTATTTGTCTATTAACATTATCAATTGTAGGTAACATTGAATCATAGAACATTTCAACACCCACGAATCCAGCACCAACAGTAAAAGCCAAAGGTGCACTAGAGGCTGCAATCGCCAGTGGTAGAAAATTTCCTGTCATTCGAAATCCATAACGTGCAATTGAAATATCTCCATTGGAAAATTCCATAGAGTCATCAATAATAGCGTATAAACTCAGAACGCCACCTGCAACACCTAAGGCTTTGGCAGAAGAAGCTTTTCTTAACTGAGATTTTTTTGCTTTAACTACTGTTTTCTTATTTGATATAGGGTGCTGGTTCCCTTGGAATTTTTGCTTATGAACCCTGTCTCCATTTTGTACCCATCCAGATTTTTGCAATTCTTTAGCGTCCTTAGCGATAACCCCAGCTGCACCAACAGATGTAGCCACTGAGTTTTCAATCAACTCGTCCGCATCTAGACTATTACTATTCACATTGGTGCCTACACCACCAGTACCATTCCCATTGGTACTAGCAGGCGATAGTATATCAGTAGTTTTACCCTTTTCAACAGACGAAATTCCTGTAACTGTACCACCCTTTAATGCACCATTCGCAAAACTGGCAATATGTGATACGACGTTACTATGCTTAACATTCACGGACTTAGTAGCAATTGTTTCGCCCGTACTATCATCTTTTACCTCGACATCAGTACACTTTTTAATGCGAGTTCCAGTTTGAGCAGAGCAATACCCACTAGGATCAACCCCAGCCAACGGATTATTCATTATATAAGAGTAAGGATTCATACTCTGTGAATTACCCGGGCTCTGTATAAACGGATCTACAGAGAGGAATCGTCCGAGATTATAATCATACACCCGTCCATTCATATGGATCAATTCAGCATCATCTAAATGTTCATGATCAGTAAACCCCCTGTTGGTATGTTCTTCATAACCCTTTTGCGCTCTAATTAAATCCAAGGTTGTCGGAATAACAATTGAATCTGAATCAATCCGTTTAAAAGTTCCTTCTCTTGGTTTACCAAACGGGTCGAAACTTTTATTGTCAACAACATTGCCTTCGTGATTAGTGATAGTCACCGTTGAGTTGAGTCTATCTCTATGAACAAAGCCAATTTTAAAGCCTGCATCATTACCACCAATAGTTTCGGTCAGAATCGCATCACCTAGGTAGCTGCGCTTTTTTGTCACACCATCTTTGGTAATTTCCTCATAAGCTTTGCCGATGTAAATAGTCGTTTCAGTGCCATCAGGTAATCCCGTTTTCACTTGTTTATAACGCATTTGGCTAGAGCCGTAACTAAAGGTGCTTGCGACACTGTTTTTAGTGATAGTCAGCGGTTTATTAAAGGCATTGTAGGTTAATGTTTTACCATCACCATCTGTCATATTACCGTTGTTATCGTAAGTGTACTCAGCCGTTCCGCCAGTATTTTTATTGACACTTAATACTGCGTTTGGACCAGCGTTACGGGTAGCTCTATTAATATCGCCATAAACAAATCCATGACCATAATCATCTTTAGACAGGATGTTACCCACGGCATCATAGCTGTAGCTAATCGTGCTATTAATGGTATTACCGGCTACTGCAAATTGATCAATGGTTTGAATGGAATCAGTTAAACGATGTAAATCATCATAAACATAATCTTCGATTGAGGTGATGATATTTAAATCACTATCTAAGTTTTCAACCGTTTGTTTTAGTAGGTTACCAAAGTCATCATATTCATAGTTAATTCGATGGCGTTGATTACCACCAACCGCTGTATCGGTTTCAATCGATTCCATTTGGCCTGTTTCGTATGTATATGCCAATCGCTCAATAAGAATTCCGTTTGCTTTTCTTGCCTCGGTCAGTTGCATACGGGCGTTCATATCGGTAATTTCTTGATAGATATATCCGCTAGCCGCATTTTTACTTTGTGTG
>JBMYPE010000325.1:0-2204 GCA_049600015.1 Kangiellaceae bacterium | reverse complement strand
GAAAAGAAAGTGGGCAAAGCGGGCGTTAAAGTTCCTTTTGATGAATTTAGACAAAAATGTAGAGACTACGCAGCTAAGCAAGTAGAAGGTCAAAAGAAAGATTTTATTCGATTAGGTGTTTTTGGTGAATGGGATGAACCTTACCTTTCCATGGATTTTCAATTTGAAGCTGACATCATTCGCTCGCTCTCTAAAATTGTAGAAAATGGACACTTGCATAAAGGGTTTAAACCGGTTTATTGGAGCGTGGTTGGTGGTTCGGCATTGGCAGAAGCTGAGGTTGAATATCAAGATAAAGTATCGACTTCAATTGATGTTAGATATACCCCAAAAGATGAAACTGAATTGTTAGCTAAGTTTACTGCTAGCGACGGAAATTTGGGTACCGGAAATGTTTCGGTTGTTATTTGGACAACAACACCTTGGACCATCCCAGCTTCGCAAGCAATTTCTATCAGTGCAGATTTAGATTATGCATTAGTCGAGATTAATGCTGAAACTGAGCAAGATGAACGGTTTGGCATAGGTGAGGAAAGAATTGTTGTTGCGATGGATATGGTCGAGCAAATAATGGCTCGATATGGCATTGATTCTTATAAGGTTAGAGGGACTTGTAAAGGTTCTAGTTTAGAAAACCTTGTTTGCGTGCATCCCTATTTGCCGCGCGATATTCCAATGATTTTAGGCGATCACGTTACAACTGAAGCTGGTACTGGTTTAGTACATACAGCACCGGATCATGGTGCAGACGATTTTACAGTGGCTCGCAAATATGGAATTGACACCATCAACTTAGTCAGCGCAAATGGCGTCTATTCAGATAAAACTGAGCATTTTGCTGGTCAACACGTTTATAAAGTGGATGAACCTGTTTGTGAATTATTAGCTGACAAAGGCAAACTCATTCGTAAAGAAAAGTTCAAACATAGCTTTCCTCACTGCTGGCGAACGAAAACGCCGTTAATTTTTAGAGCAACTCCTCAGTGGTTTATCTCTATGGATAAAAATGGCTTGCGTGAAAAAGCTATGGAAACCATTAAAGATGTTAAGTGGATCCCTGATTGGGGACAAGCGCGTATTGAAGGTATGGTTGATGGGCGGCCCGATTGGTGTATTTCTCGTCAGCGTACTTGGGGGGTGCCTCTTTGCTTGTTAGTTCATAAAGATACGGACGAACTTCATCCTAGAACTATCGAGTTAATGCAAAACGTTGCAGAAAAGGTCGAATCTAAAGGTATGCAAGCTTGGTTTGATTTAGATCTCAATGAATTAATAGGTGAAGAAGCAAACGACTACATCAAAGTAAATGATACGCTTGATGTTTGGTTTGATTCTGGTGTGACTCATCAGTGCGTTTTAAATCGACGAGATGAATTAGTTGAACCTGCGGATATGTATTTAGAAGGTTCAGATCAGCATAGAGGCTGGTTTCAATCTTCTTTGTTAACGGGATTGGCAATCAATGGCCATGCGCCTTACAAAGAAGTTCTAACGCACGGATTTGTAGTTGATGCAAAAGGCCAAAAAATGTCTAAGTCATTAGGTAATGTGGTAGCGCCGATGACCGTGATTAATAAACTAGGTGCCGATATTTTACGACTTTGGGTAGCATCGACTGATTATCGTTCAGAAATTACAGCATCTGATGAAATTTTAAATCGCACGGCTGATACCTATAGAAGATTGCGCAATACTGCTCGCTTCTTTTTGTCCAATTTAAATGGCTTTGATCCAGAAACAGATATGGTGTCTGCAAATGACATGTTGCCATTGGATAGATGGGCTGTTGATAGAGCACTAAATACGCAAGTACAATTAAAATCGGCCTATGAAGACTATAATTTTATAGTGGCCACTCAAACCATGCATCATTTTTGTGCCATGGATATGGGAAGCTTTTATTTAGATATTATTAAGGATAGACAATATACCGCTAAAGCGGGATCGTTAGCACATAAATCATGTCAGACTGCGCTTTATCATATATCGCAGGCAATGGTTCGTTGGTTTATGCCGGTGATGTCTTTTACTGCGCAAGAACTTTGGCCTCATATCCCAAGTAATAAAGATAACACCATTTTTTGGGAAACTTGGTATGAAGGGTTATTTGCTCAAGACAAAAATGCGGTGATCACTGATGAAGATTGGAAAACGATTGCGACGGTCAAGGATGAAGTGAATAGAAAGATTGAAGCAATGCGAAA
>JBMYPE010000324.1:0-2236 GCA_049600015.1 Kangiellaceae bacterium | reverse complement strand
AAGGTTATGATTGAGTATAGCCTAACCTTAGCGGGTAATGATTGTTGTTTAGTAGAATGGAATCCCGGCGGCGAAAACCTTGTTTTCGCATTACACGGATGGTTAGATAACTTAGCAACATTTGAATCCCTAGCTAATTACATGCCAAACACGCGTTTCATCGCGGTTGATTCTCCAGGACATGGGCATTCGGCGCACATTGAGCAAGATAAAGCTTATCACTTCATTGATGGTGTTTATTTAATCGACGATCTAATAGAGCATTTTGGTCAACAATCTATTAACTTATTAGGTCATTCGATGGGAGGTGCACTAGCAACTATCTATGCCTCTGTTCAGCCAAAAAGAATAAAAAATTTACTGTTGATAGAGGCTATAGGACCTGTGACTACAAAAGAGTCTGAATTTCCTGAAACACTCAGAAATTCGTTAACCCAAAGGCGTTTACTTAAGGACAAACGTAAACCTTTTTATAGTTCATTTAATTTAGCTTTAGAAGCGCGTGCCAATGTTTCAAATATTAGTCCTGACTTAATTAAACCGCTGGTGGAGAGAGCACTAACAACGATTGACAATTCCAAAGACACTAAAGTCACCGGTTATACTTGGAGAGCTGATTCTCGATTAAGAAGTTCTTCCGCCATGAGGATGACCGAAGCACAGTTACGTTGTTTATTACCTTTGATTGAAGCGCCTACTTTACTAATAGAAGGCAAGCAAGGTTTGTTGCAATTGCCAGACACGGCACATGTTCAAGCGCGAAAATCGCTAATAAAAAACCTTAAAGTCGAGTTGTTAGAGGGCGGCCATCACTTACATTTAGAATATCCACAGATGATCGCACAAATAATTAGTGATTTTATGTCAGCTAATCAATAAAGAAACCGGTAAAGTAGTTTTAAAATATAATTGATAATAAAAGAGGAAGTTGTAATGGATAATTCACCGTCAGATAAAAAACTCACCGCAAAAGATAAAATATGGTTGGAGTCCTATAGTGATGGAGTTCCCGCTGAAATTGATCCTAATGTGAATCAATCTATCGTTGAAATGTTTGATGAGAGCGTTAGAAAATATGCTAATCACCCTGCGCTTGAAAATATGGGGATGTGTTATACCTATAGGCAACTTTCTGATAAGGCAGAAGACTTTGCGGCTTATTTACAAAAAGAGTTAGGCCTAAAGCACGGTGATCGACTGGCCATTATGATGCCAAATTTATTGCAATATCCCATCGCCATTTTTGGTGCAATGAAAGCGGGATTAACAATAATTAATGTGAATCCACTCTATACAAAAAGAGAACTAAAGCATCAGTTAACGGATGCAGCGGCTGATGCCATTATCATAATTTCAAATTTTGCTGACACACTAGAAGCGATCATCGAGGAAACATCCGTTAAACACGTTATTTTAACCAATTTAGGTGATGCTCTTTCTCCGCTAAAATCAAATCTAGTCAATTTTGCTGTAAAGTATATTAAAAAGTTAGTACCAAAGTTTTCACTTCCGAATGCTGTGACTTACAAGCAAGTAATGAAACGAGGAGCTGAGTTAAAATTAGATCCAGTTGAATTACATCACACTGACATTGCTTTTTTACAGTATACCGGTGGTACTACCGGTGTTGCCAAAGGAGCCGTTTTAACTCACAGAAACATCATTGCGAATGTGGAACAATCTTATGCCTGGTTAAATAATAGTGTAAAAGAAGGTGAAGAAATCATCATAACAGCACTTCCGCTTTATCATATATTTTCATTAACCGCTAATTGTATGATGTTTATAAAGCTAGGCGGAAAAAATGTACTAATCACTAACCCCAGAGACATGCCGGGTTTTGTGAAAGAAATGTCAAAACACGCTTTTACCGCACTAACCGGAGTTAACACACTATTTAACGGTTTACTCAACACACCAGGTTTTTCTGAATTAGATTTTTCAAGTTTTAGATTTAGTTTAGGAGGCGGAATGGCCGTGCAAGAGGCGGTGGCAAAAAAATGGGAAGAAGTGACAGGTGTGACATTGCTAGAGGCGTACGGTTTAACTGAAACTTCTCCAGGTGTCAGCATGAATCCAACCGATTTGGAATCTTATAATGGCTGCATTGGGTTGCCAATTAGTTCTACTGAAATATCAATTAGAGATGATGATGGAAATGAAGTTGCTCAAGGAGAGTCTGGCGAGTTATGGGTGCGTGGGCCTCAAGTCATGCGCGGGTATTTAGACAGACCGG
>JBMYPE010000323.1:0-2243 GCA_049600015.1 Kangiellaceae bacterium | reverse complement strand
GGCTTAATTGTTAAATGCGGCGCGAAATGCTCTTTCCAAAAATCTTTATGCATTTTTTCTAAAACTTTTGTTTCGGCGCGTACCTCTTTATATGTACGCTTAAATGGAAAAAACTCCTGGTCAATATTATTCTCCACATTTTTGATTGCTTCATCATCCCATTTACGGGATTCACCATATGTTATTTTTATATTTCCGAAAGATTTTTCTCCCTTGCATATATTTACTATTTCTTTTTCTATTCGTAATCGTTCAGTCTTTGCCTCGTCCTCTTTCTCTTTCGCAATAACCCATCCTATTTCTAGGTTTTTTATATTATCCATTTGCGTTTCCCTTTTTATTAAGTTATAATATAGTTATATAACACATGACAAAGAAGGTCAAATGAATTTTTCAAATTATTTTAAAGAAGGATTTTCCGTTGTCGCATGTCGCGGAAAATTGCCACTGATTCAATGGAAACATTTTCAAGAAAATTTTCCCGATGAAGAACAATTAAAAGAATGGGATGACGGTCCGCACAATGTCGCTATCATAACAGGAAAACTATCCGGCCTCGTTGTGATTGATATTGACGGAGATTACCCTCCTGATTGGCCTGAAATGCCCCCTACATGGTGCGTTAAGACCTCAAGTGGCTGGCATTATTATTTTAAATACCCAGATTTTCATATCGGCAACCGCGCAGGCATAGCACCAAAAGTCGATGTGCGGGGTGAGGGTGGTTATGTAGTAGCCCCGCCGTCAGTTCACCCGGAAACAGGTGTTATATATAAATGGGAATGCAAAGAAAAATTGTATGACCTCCCCGATTGGTTATCGGATATATTAAGGCCGCAGGACAAACCATCGCAGTCTGTCCCTACAGTGCAAGTCGATTATCAAGATTCTTATATACAAGCTGCTGTACAAGATGAGATTTTAACATTATCCAGCACAGGAGAAGGTCAGCGTAATCATCAATTAAACACATCTGCATTTAATTTAGCACAATTAATAAGCCCAAATGAGGTTGAAAATATTTTAACACCTGTTGCATTAAATATTGGTTTAACCGCTAAGGAAACGCAAAAAACGATTGTTAGCGCGGTAAAAAGCGCAAAACCACGTGAAATACCGGAAAGCAAATTACAACCGCCTGATGATTGCCTCTTGGTGCGGACCATATTAGAAAAGAAGAAAACATATAGTGAGATTGATCCATATTTAATTAATGAAGCCCCCGGCATGGTTGGCAATCTTTTACGATGGATACTGAAAACAAGTCTTTATCCGCAACCCATCCTTGCGCTTGCCGCATCTATTCCAGCTCTCGGCAATGTGCTTGCACATCGAGTTTGTACGGAGACGAATTTAAGAACAAATTTTTACACTCTTGGGATCGCTGAATCCGGCGCAGGGAAAGAACACGCACGCCGGTGCATTGCAAAATTATATGAGCATACAGGCCTTACCGACACGCTATTGGGAGATCCCGCCAGTGCAACGGCTGTTATAAACTCCGTTAAGCGTGCCAAGGGGCGCGGCATTATGATGATTGATGAGTTCGGTCGTTATCTTGAAAGTATTAACGGCAAAAACGCGTCGAGTCATACCAAAATGATATCTACAAATATGATGTATCTTTACAATGCGGCCGGCGATATATTTACAGGTCAGGAATATGCAAACAATAACGCGGTCGGAGGTCGTAGTGATATAGATCAACCATGTTTGGGGATATACGCGACGACTGTTCCAAGCAGATTTTACAATTCTTTATCGAATGAAGACGCATTTGATGGATTTCTTTCTCGTTGGCTTATGTTTGAAACAAAACGCTTTGACGTGGAGCCGACTTTAGGACGAACGTTAGAAGACCCACCAGATTTATTATGCGACGAGATAAACCAATGGACCGCACATGCAACATATCATGGGACCCCAGGCTCTATTGGCGGTTACACGACAATCAAGCCACGGGTTATTTCATTTACAAATACTGCCAGGCGTGATTATCATAATTATATTATGGATTGCCGAAAACGCATGGCTCAAAGTAATGAACTTGTGGAGCGCGCATTCTGGAACAGGGCGGCAGAACATGCAGCAAAACTATCTCTATTGGTTCATACTGGAATGCATATAGATGATGTTTCTTTTGAATGGGCGAAGACATTAGCAACTTCATTAACTCAAGCTATTATTGATAATGTTCAATCTAATATCACACAAAACTCATATGAAGATGATTTAAAAAAATT
>JBMYPE010000322.1:0-2258 GCA_049600015.1 Kangiellaceae bacterium | reverse complement strand
AACACTTTATCATTCGCCTCAAACTCGACATCGAACGAATTATTTTTATCCGCTTTAAGGTGCCATTTAATCATTATTCGATTAAGTTTTATGGGTTTGTTACTAATGGTATTTCTAGTTCCTACAAATTTGTTTTCAATTAATTCATTAATATTTAATGATTGTAGTTTTAATTCGATATTTTGATAGCGATCGATATTTCCAATCATTCCTAGTGTCAACGCTTGTGATTGTCCATCATAAGTTGATCCAATTGCTCGTTGCTGATGCCTGTAACCCGATTGATAATAATTATCGGCATAAGTTAATTGATATTGGTTTTCACTTGTCGTATCAGAGTATTCTAAATAGGTTCTCCAATGAGTAGAATAAAGATTCATTAAACTAGTTATTCCTAGTAATCGACTTGAATTGTCACTATACCCCTCATCAGTTACACCGGCATAAATACTCGTTGGAACACTCCACTTTAAAGAAAAAGGAAGAGTCCACCTAAGATCTAATCCAGTAATCGTTTTGTCTTTTTTGTTTGGTAAATTAAACGAAACATTGCCACCGGAAATTTGAGTCAACCTAAAACTAGCTTCCAATGCATCAAATGGTTTTGCGGAAAAGGTTAAACCAGAAAAAATAGGTTTTACGATAAAACGATCGCTCTCCAACTGAGAAATAAAAGCTGAAACATTCCAATTACCTATCCAGCTTAGTAATGTATTTTCACTACTGACGGAATAGTTTCTACTAAGTGATAAAGCTAAAGGTGCCTTTGCATTATTTGACAATAGGTTAGCGGAATCCCAAGAAGCGCCCCACCATTTTTCTATTTCTCCGACACTGGCAATCCAATTTCCCCAAATGAGGGACACATGAGAGCCTTCATAAATAGTGCTCTCACCATCTATCGGATCTAACAATCGCGATACTTCAATGTTCCAAGCGATATTTTTTCCAACTTGACTCGATGACGCTCGAAGCTCTGATTTACCTCTTTGTTGATCACCAAAGGAGCGAAATACTTTTTCGCTATTGCTGAGTGTTAAATTTACTTGTCTAGTGCTTTTATTTGCGAAAGCTTTTTTGCTCGCATTTTTTACTCGCCAAAATACCGACTTATACTCACTAGGTATTGCACTTATATCTGTATTATCTATATTTTTAATAACACCTGACCACATCAAAGGGTAAGTGGTAATAGGTACAGTAATGACACCGATATCAGCCAAAGTTTCTATGTCTGCTCTTAGCATCAAGTCCGATGAATTAATCCACGGCTGACCTATACAAGTAGGACTCAATAAAAAGTTCATTAAAATACAAAATAGTACAAAAGGTTTCATTTGTAATTCTTTTGCTTAAAGTCAAGATTGATTTAAAGACTTTTAACTGCTGCAGCTCCTAACGCCATTTGATAGATGATTTGGCTAACGTTTGTCCATAGAGTTAATGACTTAATTCTATCCGTGTCCAGTGGAACCACTATGGTGTCACCAGGACTTAGCATTTCATTTTGATGTCCTAACCATCCAGTTTGACTCGGTAAAAACACGCTCCCATCGGCTTTTACAACATAAATTCTATCGTCATCTGCTCTTATTGTTAGACCACCGCTGTTTTCCAAATAGTCATCTAGTGTCCAGCCTTGCGTGAAAATATGGGAGGTGGCATGTTGTACTTCCCCAAGAACAGAAACTTCTTGTCGATAGTCTGGAACCGTTAGAAAATCACCATCTTTTAATTGAATATCTTCTGATGTTCCTTCCATAATGCCATCCAACTTAATCACTAAACGGCCAACAGCTTGCGTTTCTGACAGCGCATCTAAAAGATCTTCAGAGTCCTTTATCGCTCCGCTTTTACCTGCCGCAGCATCTTCCAACTGACTAGCCGCAATATCGGCTTTCATTTGTTCTTGCAGTGCTTTGAGTTGTTTTTGTTCCAGTTGTTTTAATCCTTCTCGGGTGAATACCGAAGCTTTTATGTGTGCCATATTCGTAAAGCCACCAGCTCTCTTAATGACTTCAGATAGCGTTTCACCTCGCTTAAACTCATATACACCGGGAAACTTTACTTCTCCTTGAAGGGTTACACTGTGACTTTCTCTATAATCTGGCGTGGCATAAATCGCTAATTTATCTTTGGGCTTTAGTAGAGTAGAGCTAGTAGCAGATAGCTCCTCTAATAAATTAACATTTAAATGAGTGATGCTGGCAATCTCGTTATCACTTATTAAATAAGCATACTCTTGAGCCTCTGATTCA
>JBMYPE010000321.1:0-2271 GCA_049600015.1 Kangiellaceae bacterium | reverse complement strand
TAGTATCATCCGTACCGAGTAAACCAACAACTGAGGTAACCCCAGCACTCGTATACTGAGTTAAGTTAACTGGTGGTACTTTGGTTTTAAAGCCTGCTTCTCCGCCGCCGCCAGTAATGTGAGCGTGTCCATCAATTAACCCCGGAATTAAGCGTTTGCCGTTAAAATCAAAGTCGGATGCGAGCAATGATTCGTCAATTTCTATTTTATTTGCAGAGATTGCGACTATTTTATCGGCAGCAATAAGGAGGTTGACTTTACCTATAGATTTAGGACAAAAGGCATTGACGTTATTTAAACGATGTATCATAAATTAACTTCTATATTGTCTAGCAATCTAGGCTGTCCCATCCAAGCAGCGACAGCAATAAGAATGCTTCGATCTTCAAGTGTCGCGTTTTCTAGGTTTTTAGTATTGCAAATTTCAAAGTAGTCTACATTGAATGATTTAGCATTAAGTGAACGGATAGCCTCAAGTCGAATGTCTTTATAATCTCGTCGGCCTTCTATTATTAAGTTTGAAAAATATAAAAGTGTTTTCCTTAATTCAGCGGCGTTTTCTTTTTCGTCGGGAGTTAAAAACTTGTTTCTTGAACTCATGGCTAGGCCATTATTCTCTCGCACAATTTCTCCACCAATCACTTCTATAGGTAAAAATAAATCTTTAACCATTGCCGATAAAACTAAATATTGTTGATAATCTTTTTTACCAAAAACGACTAAGTCGGGTTGTAAAATATTAAATAAGATATTTACGACGGTAGTCACCCCTTTAAAGTGCGTTGGTCTGCTTTCGCCGCATAAGCGTTGTGTCAATCTATTTACTTCTACACTGGTATTGATACTGGTACCTAAAGGATAAATAATCTCATTGGTTGGCGTAAATAAATAGTCAACTTCTATCGCTTCTAGCTTTTTTATATCGTCATTAAGCGTTCGAGGATATTTATCTAAATCTTCATTCGCTCCAAATTGCATCGGGTTCACAAAAATACTACCAACCAGCACATCACAATTCTTTTTTGCTAGTTCAAATAATGATACGTGTCCTTTGTGCAGGTTTCCCATTGTTGGAATCAATCCAATCTTTTTTCCTCTCTTTTTGAGTGAAATTAACTCGGATTGAATTTCAAATGGGTTTTCGAAGATTTTCATTAGACTATTCTTTTTTATCTTAATTGAATTTCTTTAATGAAAACTTTGTTCATCATTCGGAAATGTTCGGTTTTTTACACAGGTGACATATGATTTGATCGCAGCTGTAATATTACCAACTTTTTCATCATCAAAAAAATTACGCACAAATTTTGGTTTAAATTCTGTGTTTAACCCTAGCATATCTTGTAGTACTAATACTTGTCCGTCTGTTTTATTGCCTGCGCCAATTCCAATCGTCGGGATCTTTAATTGGTTAGTTATTTTTTCGGCAATGTCTTTGGGTACACACTCTAACACTAATATTTTTGCGCCCGCTTTTTCTACGGCTAAAGCATCATTCAATAATTTATTTGCACTCTCATCATCTCTTGCTTGTACTTTAAATCCGCCCAAAGCATCAATCGATTGTGGCGTTAAACCTAAGTGGGCACAAACCGGAATGCCGCGTTCGGTTAATCGCGCTATGCTGGGGACTAACCATTCGCCGCCTTCCAGCTTAACCATGTTAGCACCAGCTTGCATTAGTTTGGATGCGTTTTTGAGAGTGTGTTTTTCAGTGGCATATGACATGTAACTAAAATCAGAAATAATCAAAGATGATTGATTGGTTTTGGCGACACAATTGGTGTGATAAATCATATCTTTCATTGTGACTGGGATGGTTGACTGATGACCTTGCATTACCATGCCCAATGAGTCACCCACTAAAAGAATATCAATGCCATTCTCTGAAAGAAGTTTAGAAAAGCTGGAGTCATAAACAGTCAATACGGCGATTGGTTCTTTACTATCTTTGAGAGCTTGAATGTCATGTATGGTTTGTTTTTTCATAATCTGAAATATTGTCTTATCGTGAAGTCGGATTGAAATAATGCCTACCGCTGGTCGTTGACTCAATGCGCTCGAGTAGTTGTAAATAGTCTTGCTCACTATTCACTAGATCGATTTCTGAAGCGTTGACAATTAATAAAGGTGATGATTGATAATAATGAAAAAAATCGGTGTAAGCATTGGAAAGTTGAGTGAGATACTCGTGGCTAATAGTGCTTTCCATGTGGATGCCTCGGTGTCTTATTCTTTTTAATAAAACATCGGTCGGCGCTTGTAAATATA
>JBMYPE010000320.1:0-2356 GCA_049600015.1 Kangiellaceae bacterium | reverse complement strand
ATTACAACAGAAGATTTGTGGCGAAAACGATCAAGCGATTTGCAAAAGCAGAGGCGGAAGAATTGGAACAAGATATTTTTACGAGTTAATGAAAGGGTGTTGGTTAACTGTCCTGGCTTCGGTCGGGATGGTTATTTTTTTATCAAAACTTAAATGTAAAAATGAGCACACCGATAATAGAGAAGGAATTGAACATGCAGGGAATGAAAAGGATGGATCATGGGGAGTTGTTTAAACTAATTCAATCAAACCCACATAGTGGCGCAAAAGCGATTAATCTTTGGTTGCCATATGGAAAAGCATTGAGCATAATTGAGTCTTTTAAAAAAATAGATACGTATGGCGCTTAGGCTTCAAACTCAATTTGTAGATGTGGATAATATCAGATGGCGAGTGTCGATTGATGATTCATCATTGAGTGTAGATGATCCGAACCCTTTTGTAAAAAGTGGCGACGATGGTTTTGCCTTGACATATGAAGGGCAAAATCAAGAAAGGTTTAATCCTGTCCTACCTACTAAAGTTACATTTAGTATTGAGTTGGCAACAGCCGCACATGAGAGTTTGATTACTGATTTGGCGAATAGTGCAGAGGGACGATTTAAAGTCCACATCGAAAAAGAAAGAAAATTATTGGATGTGTGGTTCACTTGGTGGGTTGGAACAGTAGTCGCCGATCAAGTAAGTTTTCCAGATATGGCTCTACCTTATTTTTTCCAAATTTCAGCAGTAGATCAAATATCTACTTTATCTAAAATTGATTATAAGGATACCGACGGGACAGTTTATGAAGGTGATGCTACTTTGATGGATCATGTGAAATTGATTTTAGGCAAAACCAATGCGAGTTATTTCTATGCAGCAACGGATGATTTTTTATTAACGACTGGTGAATGGTATGATACTAATCATGATTACACTTCGCCAGATAAAACAGATCCTTGGTTAACTACAAGAGTTAATCATATTGCTTTTTATACCGAGGATGAAGACGGGAATAAAAACTTCAAAAATTGCTTTGTGGTACTTCAGGAAATAATGAAAGTAATGGGGGCGAAATTCTTTCAAAGTGATGGACTTTTTCGATTAGAGCAAATAAATGATCGAGCGAATAGCCAACATTACGAATGGACCTATCAACTCGATGGGACTCAATCCAATGAAGAGTTGACCTCTTATGATAAGACTTTAGGACATGGAGCAGATGTGGAATTACTAGCGAATGCTGTTTATAGTTTTTTGCCTGGACTAAAATCGATTATACTAAACTACTCTCATTTTGGAGATAGGAATTTAATTGGTGGTGCGATTTGGGATGAGGTAAGTAGTAACAACGTGATTGTTGGGAGTATATCTTCCAACTTAACCGACACGACATTGAGCATGGATGCAAATCTGTATGTTCAAGTAATTTCCAATACTCCAATAGGTCAATCAACCGATTACAAATGGAGGTTTGTGTGGCGATTAAAAATAAAGTATGGGACTAAATATTTAAAGCGAGAAATAACCTCGCTTAGTTCTGGAGTGTTGGACGTAGCAGAGCCAACTTGGGAAGATGCAGTATCGTATTATGAAGTTTCTACGGAATATTTATATATAGCTCAGGTCTTAAATATTGAGGTGAATTTTGAAACGCCAGTTTTACCACTTGCCTCAGGAATATTGGAGGTGGATTTCGATTTGCATCAAACTTATAGAACTCATTTAACGTCAGGTGATCCTGAGGAAGTTTATACTCCTCCGCCACCTGGAGATTTACAGCTGGATTATTGGGGGGTGCAAAATCCTACATTAGAATTATACGATGATGGAACTCCAGCAAGTGTTTCCGCTATTAGGAAATTTCAAATCAATAACGATAACGGGACCAGTAACACGGAGGTTTTAGAAGTAAATACAAGTTTAGGTGATGCATTGACTTCTGTATCGAAAGGGAAATTAGAAATATTTAATAGTTCTAGTGAGTGGGAGGATTCGACAGATTGGGCAATTAACCAAACTGGGACTTTACGATCTATTATGGAGTTGTTGCTTTTTGAAATGATGAAAGGGCAAAAATTTAGTACCAAATTACTCAATGCGACTGTAAAGGGACCAGGAGTGGTGGCGCATACTAAATTAACACGATTTGGAGAGGAGTATATTTTTATGGGAGGAAGTTTTTCAGCAGTACGAGCTGAGTGGTCAGGAGAATGGTTTGAGTTGAAATTTGATGATACGAATTTAAGTTTTGGAACGCCTATATCGAGTGGTGGGAGTTCGACGACTGGGAGCGGTTCTAGTGGAACAACTTCCAATGGACAGAGTGCTAATTTTTTGCCACCAGTACGTCAGGATTTTATCAATCACTTTG
>JBMYPE010000319.1:0-2366 GCA_049600015.1 Kangiellaceae bacterium | reverse complement strand
GAGATGGGAATGGGTGCTTTTGTATCAGTCGCTCAAGGTAGTGATAATGAAGGGAAACTTATCGTATTAAAATATAATGGCGCAGAAAACGATCAAAAACCAATCGTGTTGGTTGGTAAAGGCATAACTTTTGATACTGGCGGTATTTCATTAAAACCCGGCGATAGAATGGATGAGATGAAATATGACATGGGTGGTGCAGCTGGCGTATTTGGCGCCTTTGTAGCGGTCACTGAAATGTCATTAAAAGTTAACTTAATTATGGTGATTGCAGCCGCAGAAAATATGCCCAGTGCAAAAGCAAGTCGACCGGGCGATATTGTCTCAACTTTATCTGGTCAAACGGTTGAAATTTTAAACACTGACGCAGAGGGCCGCCTAGTTTTATGTGATGCATTAACTTATGTGGAACGATTTGACCCTGCCGTAGTGATTGACGTAGCGACCTTAACAGGTGCATGTGTCATCGCGTTAGGTAATCAAGCGTCCGGGCTAATGAGCAATCACAATCCTTTAGCACATGATTTATTAAATGCAGGAGAGTTAAGTGGTGATAGAGCATGGCGTTTACCGATTTGGGAGGAATACCAAGAACAGTTGCAATCAAACTTTGCCGATATGACTAATCTTGGCGGGCGCGAAGCTGGCACCATTACAGCCACTTGCTTTTTATCGAGATTCACAAAAAAGTACCATTGGGCACATTTGGACATCGCAGGAACAGCTTGGCTTTCAGGTAAGCAGAAAGGATCGACAGGCAGACCTGTCCCTTTGTTGACTCAATATATTTTAAATCAATGTGATTAATGCAAACTTATTTTATTCGAAAAATAAACAGCGTCTAGAGATAATTTGCACAGAGAGTGACTGAATGCCCCAAGTTGAATTTTACTCAATAGAGTCTGAACCGAGTAAGCTACCCATCGCCCATATTGTTGAGGTGATTAAACGTGGTTATAGGAAAGGTCAAAAAACCTTCATTAATGCAGAAAGTAAATATCAGGCAGAATTGCTAGATGAAAAACTTTGGACACAAGATGCAAAAAGCTTTTTACCTCATCAACTTGTCAACGAAGATGAAAACACCAAACCACCAATTGAAATTGGTTATGGTCAAACGCCGGGTATTAGAGCAGACATTTTAATTAATTTATCCGACCAGGTACCAGCTTTTTATCAGCCAATGAAATGGATTTTTGAGTATGCTTATGGCGATGAAGATAAAAAAGAAAAAGCGCGAGAAAAATTTCGATTTTATCGTCAAAATAATTGCCTCATTAATCACAAAAAAATTAGCAATTAAATCGCGAAGCCCCTTTCGCTTGTCACAGACTAAAATAAAAGATTTAAATAGAATGAATTCAACTAATCAAAAATCAGATTCGACAAATAGCCAAATTGATTCTGCCTATAATCCAGAATGTATCGAACAAAAATGGTACAGAAAATGGGAAGCTGACGAAAACTTTAAGTCAACTGCAAACGGCTCTAATTCAAATAACGATCCCTACTGCATCCTAATCCCACCGCCCAATGTCACCGGCAGTTTACACATGGGTCATGCGTTTCAGCATACTATTATGGATACTTTAACCCGATATCATCGCATGAAAGGTGATGATACCCTTTGGCAATGTGGAAGCGACCACGCAGGTATTGCGACTCAAATGGTAGTAGAAAGGCAGTTAAACGCAGAAGGTAAAAAACGTACTGATTTTACTCGAGAAGAATTTGTAGAAAAAGTTTGGCAATGGAAAGAATCATCCGGTGGCACAATTTCAGAACAAATGCGTCGGCTTGGCGACTCTCCGGACTGGGATCGCGAAGCTTTTACAATGGATGAAAACTTATCAAAAGCTGTACAAGAAGTTTTTATTCAACTTTACCAAGATAACACAATTTATAGAGGCAAACGTTTAGTTAATTGGGATCCAAAATTTCAATCGGCTATCTCTGATTTAGAAGTTGAAAACCACGATGAAAAAGGATCTTTGTGGCACTTTCGTTATCCACTAGCAGATGGCGTTAAAACATCGGATGGAAAGAATTATTTGGTTGTGGCTACCACTCGCCCAGAAACAATGTTAGGGGACAGCGCAATCGCGGTAAATCCGAGTGATGAAAGATATACCGAATTAGTTGGGAAATTTGTAGACCTTCCATTGGTTGGTCGCAGAATTCCAATTATTGCTGATGATTATGTAGATGCTGAATTTGGGACAGGCTGTGTAAAAATCACGCCGGCTCACGACTTTAATGATTATGAAGTAGGCAAACGTCACGACTTACCATTAATCAATATTCTTAGTCCAACGGCTACTCTTCTCGACACTGCTGAAGTCTTTTATTACGGCGGAAAACCAATG
>JBMYPE010000318.1:0-2368 GCA_049600015.1 Kangiellaceae bacterium | reverse complement strand
CAGCAGCTTTTTTGTTGCTAAACTTTAATAAGTTAAGCGCATTTTCTACTGGCATTCCTCTCACCTGATCCGCAACTAAGCGAGCTTTTTGAGGAGAGATTCTTGCGTGACGTAAAACAGCTTGAGTTTCCATCATTATCTCCTATCGTGCTTTCTTATCAGCAACATGACCACGATAAGTACGAGTTGGTGCAAATTCACCTAACTTGTGTCCTACCATGTCTTCGCTGACAGATACTGGTACATGCTGACGACCATTATGAATGGCAATCGTTAAACCAACCATTTCCGGAGAAATCATTGAACGGCGCGACCATGTTTTAATCGGCTTTCGGCTATTTGAGGCCACAGCGTCTTCAACCTTCTTGAGAAGATGAAGATCGATAAATGGCCCTTTCTTAAGTGAACGTGGCACGATTTAATCCTCTATTTACGATTACGACGACGGACAATCAACTTGTCTGTACGTTTGTTACTACGAGTCTTCTTGCCCTTAGCTGGCGTTCCCCATGGTGAAACGGGGTGTCTACCACCTGAGGTTCTTCCCTCACCACCGCCATGCGGATGGTCGACTGGGTTCATAGCAACGCCTCGAACAGTAGGACGAATTCCACGCCATCTCGTTGCACCAGCTTTACCTAGTGAACGTAGCATGTGTTCTGCGTTACCAACTTCCCCAAGAGTTGCTCGACATTCAACAAGCACTTTGCGCATTTCGCCACTACGTAAACGAAGTGTTGCATAAGTACCCTCACGAGCAATCAATTGAGCGTAAGTTCCAGCACTTCGAGCCATTTGAGCACCTTTACCAGGCTTCAATTCGACACAATGTATTGTAGAACCTACTGGGATATTTCTAATCGGAAGCGTGTTACCACTTTTGATGGCAGCATCTTGTCCAGATTGAATTTTGTCACCGGCTTTCATACCTTTAGGGGCAATGATGTATCTTCTTTCACCATCTGCGTATAAAACTAAAGCAATGTTAGCACTTCGGTTTGGATCGTATTCTAGTCTCTCAACTGTTGCAGGAATACCATCTTTATTACGTTTAAAATCGATGATTCTATAATGTTGTTTATGACCACCACCAATATGGCGAGTCGTTATGCGACCATTATTATTGCGTCCACCGGACTTTGACTTCTTTTCTAATAAAGGTGCATGTGGTGCGCCTTTATGTAAATCAGGATTGACAACTTTGATTACAAAGCGACGACCCGGAGATGTTGGTTTTGCTTTCATTAAAGCCATGGTTCTACCCCTTTGCGTCTGTGTCTACAAAGTCTATGTCTTGACCTTCTTCAAGAGAGACATAAGCTTTTTTCCAATCGGAACGGCGACCAGCAATTTGACCAGTACGTTTGCTTTTACCTTTAACGACCAAAGTTGTTACATTTTCAACTTTAACGTCAAACATTAATTCAACCGCTTTCTTGATATCTAACTTAGTTGCACGTTTAGACACTTTAAAAACAAACTCTCCGCGGTCTGCCGCGAAACTTGCCTTTTCAGATACAACTGGTGCTAATAAGGTACTGATTATAGTTTCTTGGTTCATCCCCATAACTCCTCAAATTTCTTTATTGAGTCAACAGTCATGACAACTTTATCAAAACCTATCAAACTTACTGGGTCACATGCTTGAATATCTCTCACATCAACTTTATGTAAGTTTCTTGCTGACAAATATAAGTTTTCATCAACAGTTTCTGTCACTATCAAAGCATCATCTAAACCATAGTCAGATAGCTTTTTAACTAACTCTTTAGTTTTTGGTGCATCGACTGAAAAAGATTCAACAACAACTAAACGTTCTTGACGAACCAACTCAGATAAAATGCACTGCATTGCTCCGCGATACATTTTACGATTAACTTTTTGTGAGTGATCTTGAGGTCTAGCAGCAAATGTTACACCACCTTTCCTCCAGATTGGTCCGCGTGTTGTACCCGCTCTTGCTCGGCCAGTTCCTTTTTGTCTCCAAGGTTTAGCTCCGCCACCACTCACATCACTACGTGTCTTTTGTGCTCTTGTTCCAGCACGAGAACCAGCCATGTATGAAACAACAACTTGATGAACAAGTGCTTCATTAAATTCACGACCGAAAGCTGCATCAGATAATTCAACTGATCCGCCTTTCTTCTTACCGGTAACTGATAAATTTATTTCCATTCTCTAATCCCCCTAAACCTTAGCTTTAACTGCAGGACGAATTACTACGTCTCCGCCTTTAGAGCCAGGTACGGCACCTTTAATTAGAAGAATATTGCGCTCAGCGTCAATACGTACCAAAGTTAAACTTTGTGTAGTAACTTGCTCAGCACCCATATGACCAGACATTTTTTTTCCTTTAAAAACTCTACCA
>JBMYPE010000317.1:0-2368 GCA_049600015.1 Kangiellaceae bacterium | reverse complement strand
GCGTGTTCTCTGCCGCCAGACCCTAATAATAGTATTTTCATAGAAATAAATTTACACTTCTTATCTGTTTTGGACTTCGCCGCGAACTAGTTAAAGTTCTTTGTATGGTTGATTAGTTGGTCAGAATCCTGCTACAACCTTAAAAATTTTAGCACACTGAAATTTTTAAGTATGTGTATTATTGTAGACTCTTTAGGGCATTATTTGAGAGAATATTATTCATACTGTTCAATAATTCAGCTCCTACTCATCAATTGGTGGTCGTTTTGGTAAAATATGGTGTCTATGCATTAGTTATTAGACCTATTTTCGTGCTGTGCATGGTTTCCGCTTTGACCTGCGCTCAATTTGCAAAAGCAACTCACCCATCGTGCGAAGACGTTAAATTACAAGTTTTAGGTTCCGGCGGTCCCGAAATAGACGACGGATTGGCATCAAGTTCATATTTAATTTGGATTAAAGATCAAGCCTCAATATTAGTTGATGCTGGTGGCGGGAGCAGTTTAAATTTTGAAAGAACAGGTGCAAAATTTAATGATATTCGAGCAATTTTACTAACCCATCTTCATGTTGATCACTCGGTTGATTTACCGGTTTATATAAAAGCAGGATACTTCACGGATAGAAAGAAAAACTTATCTGTTTTAGGGCCAAGCCGTGGTGGCAATTTTCCATCAACTGAAGATTTTGTTGCTGCGCTATTTAGTGAGCAAGGTGAAGAGAGCCTGTCGAGTGTTTATCCCTATCTTTCCGATAATTTTCAAAGAGCAGAAAGCACTGATTTTTTGATTAAAGCTGAATCCTTGCCAGATACAAAAAAAGTATGGCAACACAGTATTACAAATCAACTAAAAGTAAGTGCTGTTAGTGTAAAACATGGTCAAATTCCAGCGATAGCGTGGCGCGTCGATTATCGTGGCTGCTCAATTAGCTTTAGTGGTGATATGAATGGTTCGAGTGGCAACTTGGAGCTCTTAGCTAAAAATAGTGATTGGTTGGTTGCTCACAATGCGATTGCTGAGAATGCAGGTGAAGTTGCAAAGAAATTACATATGACGCCCAGTAAAATTGGCATAATTGCCGATGATGCTAAGGTGCAAAATTTAGTGTTAAGCCATTTTATGAATCGAAGTATTCATAAAAAAAAGCAATCATTACAACAAATTAAAAAACGCTATCAAGGTAATATTTATTTTAGCGATGATTTACAAACCTATAACTTATGAAGCCCGATAATTTGATGAGTGCAAAAAAAGTAAAAGATGTGAGTGATAAAATCAAAAGGATATGGAAAACAGTCATTGTGGTTCCCAAAGGTAAAGTCGCAAGTTATGGCCAAATAGCTGATTTAGCTGGATTACCTGGTCGTGCTCGATTAGTGGGTAAAGCATTAGGACTCGCGCCAAAAGAAATGGAGTTACCTTGGTTTCGAATATTAAGAAGTAATGGGCAACTTGCCTTTGAAAAGGGCAGCAAAAATGCAGAACGACAAAAAGGATTACTGCAACAAGAAGAGGTAGTGGTTTTAAATAATCGCGTTAAGCTTGAACAATTTGGTTGGCAACCTGATCTTGCAGATATATTGATGAAGTTAGAGTTTTAAATCAACTGAATGTAGAGAGTTTTTATTGTTATTGAATTCTAGTATGATGTCGTTCTTTACAATTTAAGTAAAAATTGTTTATCTAAGTTACCTACACCCTATTTAATGCACATGAATAAAGCAACTGGCAATACTGAAAAATTCGAGAATGAAATAGCGGTTACTGATACCTCTGTAAACACCTTGGTTTGTGGAAACTGCGAGACAGTCTTGAGCGGACAATTTTGTCACTCTTGTGGTCAATCTTCAAAAAGTATGATTAAGTTTTTTGGTGAAGTGGTGAAAGAGCTACTTGATGACGCGCTTGGTTATGATTCTCGATTTAAACATTCTCTACTACCATTATTGTTTAAACCAGGTCGATTGACTTTGGATTATGTAAAAGGAAAACGCTTTCACTACGTTTTGCCTTTTAAGTTATATTTGATCACTAGTGTTTTATTTATTCTTATCATTAAAAACACCACTGATACAGATGGTTTAAATTTTAATAATCAAAGTGATGACAAAGTTGCACAAGAATCCTCGCAAGTTATCAATGAAAATAATAAAGATAAAGCCAAAGAAGAAATAGCGAAAGAAGAATTAGAGGAAGCTTTAGAGGAAATAAGCGCAATAAATGATGAGGTTAAAAATGAAATTTTAGATGCCGTGGATAGTACTTCAAATCAAGAAAATATTTCTAGAGAAGAGAGTGAAGAAAAGAAAAAAAGTACGATTACAATCGGTAACGGTGAAGATGATATTGACTTAAATTGGAATGAT
>JBMYPE010000316.1:0-2385 GCA_049600015.1 Kangiellaceae bacterium | reverse complement strand
CCGCTTTTGCCGGACTTACCAAACCTGAGTCATCTAGTAAATCAAAATGGTTCTGACTCTTCTTCTCTTGATAATATGTTAGAAGTATTACTTGCTGGCGGCATGGATATATTTAGAGCGTTAAGACTTTTAATTCCACCCGCTTGGTCTAAAAGAAAAAATATGGATGCGGATCTTAGAGCCTTTCATGAATTTAATTCGATGCACATGGAACCATGGGATGGCCCCGCTGGAATTGTGATGAGCAATGGATCTCAAATCGCGTGTACGTTAGATAGAAACGGTTTACGACCTGCTCGATATGTAATTACCAAAGATCGAATTTTGACTGTTGCGTCTGAAATAGGTGTTTGGGATTATGATGAAGCGGATGTAATAGAGAAGGACAGAGTTGGCCCAGGAGAAATGTTAGCCGCGGATATTAGCACGGGACAAGTTTGGCGTACCAACAAAATAGATGACATGCTAAAAAACCGACATCCCTATCTTGAGTGGTTAAGAGAAAATACAATAAAGTTAAAAAGTAATTTATTAATTGAAGAACAAGCTGCCAAGCAATTTATCGATCAAAAATTGTCAGAATTACCATTGTTTGAAAAAATGTTTAATGTCAGCATTGAAGAAAAAGAACAAATAATAAGAGTCTTGGCAAACGATAGTCAAGAAGCCACAAGTTCCATGGGAGACGATACACCCATTGCAGTTTTATCACAAAAACAGCGCAATCTTTATGATTATTTTAGACAACAGTTCGCTCAGGTCACTAACCCACCAATTGATCCTTTAAGAGAAGCATCTGTGATGTCTTTAGAAACATGTTTTGGTCGAGAGCATAACGTATTTCAAGAAGCCAACGGTTTAGCCTATCGAGCGATTGTAAAAGAACCGGTTATCAATTTTGCAAAATTTTTACAACTTAAAAAACTAAACCAAAACCATTATCAATTTCAAACACTTTCGTTAAGTTATAGAGTTGAAGAATCATTGGAAGGTGCGATTGATAAATTGTGCAATAAAGCAATTGAGCTAGTTCAAGCAGGTTGCGTTATTTTACATTTAACCGATCGAATTTTTAGTAAAAACACTTTACCAATCCATGCGGTTTTAGCAACCGGTGCAATCCATCAAGCGTTGATCAAAAATGGTTTACGTTGTGACACCAATCTTTTGGTAGAAACTGCTACTACCAGAGATTCACATCACTTCGCGGTGCTGTTAGGCGTTGGGGCTACAGCAATTTATCCTTACCTTGCTATTCAACTAATTAACCAAATGCACGAAAATAATCGATTAGAAACAGATTTACTTTCCGCTAGAAAAAATTACTTAAAAGGTATCAACAAAGGTCTTTTAAAAATAATGTCAAAAATGGGTATTTCTACTATTGGCAGTTATCGTAGTGCGCAACTTTTTGAAGCAGTTGGTTTAGATCAATCTATATGCGACAAATGTTTTCCTTTTGTTAGCTCAAGAATTTCTGGTGCAACATTTAAAGATTTAGAGAGAGATTCAAAACAGTTAGCACTGAATGCATGGCGTTCAAATGTTAAACCGCAAAGAGCCGGACAATTAAAATATGTGCATGGTGGAGAGTATCATTGTTATAACCCAGATGTCGTTACGCTATTACAACAAGCGGTAAATAGTGGAGATTTTGAAGATTATCGAAAATACGCTCAAGTAGTTAACAATAGAAAAGTAGCAACTATTCGAGATATGTTTCGATTAAAAATTACAGATGAAAAAAGCGACAGCATAGAGAGTTTATCTAAAAAGAAAAAGTCGGATTTTGATAGCGTCGAGGCAATACTAAAACGATTTGATTCTGCCGGCATGTCAATAGGCGCACTCAGTCCAGAAGCTCACCAGTCTTTAGCGATTGCTATGAATACCTTAGGTGGACGATCCAATAGCGGGGAAGGGGGGGAGGACACAAAGCGTTTTAACAACTTAAAAAATTCAAAAATAAAACAAATTGCGTCGGGAAGGTTTGGAGTTAATGCCCGTTATTTAGCAAGCGCAGAGGTTTTACAAATTAAAGTGGCGCAAGGCGCAAAGCCTGGAGAGGGCGGGCAATTACCCGGTGCTAAAGTGACTGTCGAAATAGCATCACTCAGAAATGCAACTCCCGGAGTCACTTTAATTTCACCGCCGCCTCATCATGATATTTATTCTATAGAAGATTTGGCACAACTCATTTTTGACTTAAAACAAGTGAATCCAAAAGCTTTAATTTCGGTAAAACTAGTTTCTGGCCCTGGCGTAGGAACAATCGCTGCAGGTGTCGCAAAAGCCTATGCTGACATGATTACCATTGCAGGACACGATGGCGGAACAGGGGCTAGTCCATTAACATCGGTCAAATACGCCGGTACCCCTTGGGAG
>JBMYPE010000315.1:0-2387 GCA_049600015.1 Kangiellaceae bacterium | reverse complement strand
AGTATTTTAATCGATGGTTATATTGTTACTTTGCAGTGGTGTTGAGATCGTAAGTGATCAATGCATAGGGTGCACAATCTTTCGCAATTGAGCCTAAGCTGATAGTACCCGATCCATTTAACACTAGGTCTTCTCGTCTTAAATAGCTCTCTTGTCCGTCATCTGTTAAAACAAATGTGCCATTTGTGCTTTGATCTGACAGCACAAACTTGCCTCTTTTTACGGATATCTTCGCGTGGCTTCTAGACGCCAAATCAGCATTAACGATAAGATCACATTCTGCACTTCGACCAATTTGCAAACTTGAACTGTTCAGCGTCATGCGTTTATTAACGTCTCCGCATAATAGGGTGAGCTCTTCATTTAATTGCGCATTAAGTGAGTCAATAGAAATCATTTTGGTAACACCGGAATCTTCCCAAACTAACTCGCTGACTCTTAATTCCTGAGACTTACCTTTGACCGGTATCCTATCAAATTCTCTTGCTTTACTAGCGTAAGGTTCCGATAGTTCGTTTGCGGCAATCTGAGTTAAAATAATCTGACGCCCTTTTGCAATACCCGCCATACGTGCAGCCACATTTACAGTATCACCAAACAAATCACCATCATCTCTGAAAATGACAGCACCAGAATGAAAACCTATTCGTACCGCAACAAATGTTCCTTGAACTAAGCCTAAGGTTAATTTTTCTTGAATTTGGATTGCTGCTTTTGCGGCATCATCAGTCGAATCAAATCGACACATCACTTCATCACCAATGGTTTTAATGACTGTGCCGTTAAAAGCTTCAGTGGAATCCTGCATCATGGAAATTACTTGGGAAATGACAGAATTCGCTTTTTCGTCACCCAGCTGTTCATACAGCTTAGTGCTGCCCGCAACATCTGCAAACATTACCGTGCAAAAACCCGAGGTTTGGGTATCACTCAATGGCGAATGTGTTTGATTTATGTCCATATTACCCATTCAACCTACTGTCAAAAAATAAATTGGATATTACAACTAGCAGTTCAAGCCAAGGATATATCCGTCGACTAAATCGAAAGAAAACTTTAAGCTATGAGGATAGGGTATTTGCAAGATAGGATCAAATAAGACAGGCGAAATTGGGAATTTTAGGCAAAAAAAAGCCATCACACATAATATGATGGCATAAGTCGGTCGATTACAAGCTGATAAATCATTAATATTGCACAAAAGGGGTAATCAAACACAATATTAAAATCAACAACCGACCATTTTACTAACAACCGAACTAACACAAAGAAGAAGGAGATTATCTTCATTACTTATGACGCTACAAATCTTGATTAGTTCAAAAATATTTACAATTATTTGAATTTATTTAAATTTTTCTGCTTTTAAATTCATCAAAAAGATAATTTCGCCGAGTTTACCCAAATAAAATCAGTGAGATTCTTCCTCTGTCGCACTCACACCTACCGGAAACTCAACGAGCAAAGAAGCTAAGCCTTTATTTAGTTGCCCTTGATTTTCTTCATAGAGGGCTTTCTTTTTACTAGCTGTCACTCTAAACACAGGTTTTTGACTTTGATTATCAATAATATTAATCATCAACATAATCATTTCTTTATCCGGCGTTTGAATACTTTTAAGATTGCTTCGCTGTCCCGATATTGGCTCTAATCTCAACCCTTCTTCTACTTTAATACCTAACACATATTGAACTTCCAAATCAGCGTGCCCTTCTACTAGGCGCAAACCTTTATCGTTTAATGCCATCATTATCGCCGTATTGATTTTCTGTTTTGTACGTTCAGAGCGAGCTCTAACCGTTAAGGGTTGTATCTTGTAAGTATTATAATGCTCAAAAGGTGCATCTTTATCAATGACTAGCTCGCCTTGCGTCTGCATCGCATCAGATTCCTCTTTCGCACCTTTTTCTAACCTAAATTTGAGTGCTAGATTATTTTTTGAATCGGCTTTTCTTAGTGCTTCTTCAAGACTCACTTTTTTCGTTTTCACTAAATCGTAAAGACTTTGGTCGAAAGTTTGATTAACGCGACCTTTGGTTCTTTCCATCGCATCTTTTATCTCATCAATTTTCCCAAACTCGATTAACTCTTTGATAAAAGGCGTAACTTGCATCATCTCGACCGCAGCAACTCGTTTCTTTTTTAAACCTAAACAAAGTCTCTGCGCCACAATCGCCCTCAAATTTAGAGCAACATCCTGTAATATTTGCGCTTTGGCTTCTTCTGGAAAAAAATTAAATACTCTTTCTAACGCCAAATTAGCATTATTTGCATGTAGTGTAGCTAGGCATAAGTGACCTGTCTCAGCATAGGTTAATGCCTGTTTCATGGTTGCTCTATCTCTAATCTCACCAATCAAAATAACATCGGGAGCCTCTCTCATAGCG
>JBMYPE010000314.1:0-2465 GCA_049600015.1 Kangiellaceae bacterium | reverse complement strand
CGAACTAGCGAAATCCATAGTAGAAAAATTTTCATAACTCACACCAGCAATATCCAAAATTTGTTTTGCATTAGCTTGTGTTCCAGTTCCACTAGCTCCTAGATTGACACGCTTTGCGTTTAAGTCAGCAATACGTTTAATGCTAGAGTTTTTCGGTATAACTATTTGTACAGCCTCTGGGTACAAAGCAGCAATCGCGCGCAAATTACTATTTTTTTTGTTCTTAAAAATATTAGTTCCATTAAAGGACGCCGCGGCCAAATCACTCTGAGTTAAGGCAAAAGTAGCGAGTTCTTCTTCAATCAAGTTGATATTTTCGATAGCACCAGAGGAAGGAATCGGATTGAATGATTTATTTTTTTGTGAAACAACCTGACTAATACCCTGCGCTAAATCGTGATAATTACCTTTTGAACTACCGCTGAGTAATGTTGTTTGAGACGTCTTCCTTAATTGTTTTAGTTTTGCCTTTGTTAAAACAGCTTGCAATTCTGCTCGCAAATTTGTTTGATCGACACTATTAAAGTCTGTTGAGGTTTCACTCAGGTGATTAAGTTGCGCTGCAATATCTCTTTGCCAAATTGCTTGAGAATTTTGCCCCAGTTGATTTTCTGCATCAACTTCTGCAACTTTTTCAGAAATAATTTCATCAGCCTCAATGCCTTTTTTAAATGGAACAGATAACCAGTTTTCATTGTCGTCTGCGTACACACTTAGTCCATAAGCAACTAATGAATCTCCCGCTTGATTACCTTTAGCAACGACACCTTCAACGCCCTTAATTGCCGATCCTAAAACCTGATGTAATGCACTGATGTTTTTATCGCTCCAATCAGAAAATCGATGATTTTTTAGTAACCTTAATTCAGCGCGATAATATATGGCAATTTGATCACGACCGTCATTTGAGGAAAGTGGCTGAGATCCATATCTTCTAAAATTAGTGAGTTCGAGCAACCCTTTACCAAATCGTTGATCAATTCGAGATTGTAAATCTTGTTGCAATGTTTCTTGCTCCGGACCTCGGGAACAACTCGTTAAAAATAACGTAATGATAACTAAAAATGTGTTTATAAATATTCTTTTCATTATTGTGGCCATTGTACTTAAAGTTAATATGTCTATTACTTAATTTATTCTAAGCAAAATTTATAAAACAAATGGAAATGCCAAAAATAGTTGAATAACTAGCGCATTAGTAATATCAATAAAGAAAGCGCCAACAAGCGGTACCACTAAAAATGCTTGCGGTGAAGGACCATGACGAGAAACGAGTGCTTCCATGTTAGCAACCGCCGTGGGTGTTGCGCCCATTGCAAAACCGCAGTGACCACCAGCCATTATCGCAGCATCATAGTTTTTTCCCATTACTCTAAAGGTAATAAAATACGCAAACGATGCCACTGCCATTACTTGAATAAGAATAATGATTAACATTGGTCCCGCTAAACTCAATAATTCCCAAACCCTTAGTGACATCATTGCCATTGCTAAGAAAATTGAGAGTGACATAGTTCCCCATAAATCAATGGCACCCGTACTTATTTTATATCGACCACTCAAATCACATAAATTAGTGGCTAACACGCCTAATAATAACGGCATTAAAAATGAGGGTAGAACTAGCCCAGCACTCACGACAATTTGGTGCAACCAAGCGCCTGCCAGCATACACCCAGCTAGTATGAGCAACGTTTCCATCATGTTTCTGGGTGTCACAATATCTTTATCATCTAAGTCATAAGTGACCATGTCATCCGGTTCAACATGCTTGGCAGTTGGTTTAAGATTATGTTTTTTTATTAGTCTTTCTGTCACAGGACCACCAATAATCCCACCTAGAACTAAACCAAAGGTGGCAGCTGCCATTGCAAACTCAAGAACACCTTGCAAATTATAATGACTACCAAATAATCCAGCGTAGGTCGCACCATTGCCATGACCGCCGGATAAAGTCACCGATCCCATAACCAAACCAAATAAAGGATGCATGTCTGCGGTTGAGGCAAGTAGAACACCAATAGTGTTTTGAACCATCAACATCACAGTGGCGACACCTAAAAAGAGAATAACTCTTGGCCCGCCTTTTATAAGAAGTTTGACACTCGCAGCTAAACCAACCGTTGTAAAAAACATCACCATCAAAGGTGTTTTCAAGCTCATGTCAAAATTAAATGATATATCGAAAAACGAATATCCAATCGCAGATAATACTGAAAAAAGCAAACCGCCTATCACTGGTTCAGGGATACTATTTCGGCTTAAAAAACTCACTCGATGGCTGAGAAAAAATCCAATGGCCAGTATAATTAATGCAATTAATAGTGTTCCGAGTAGATCAACATTGATAGTCATGATTTTATTTTTAGTATGTTAGAAATAATCAGTAAACTATCATATAGGAGGCAATTAAGTGCAACAAGTGGCGTTTGTTTTTTACACCATAACGTTAGGTTATGAATCCA
>JBMYPE010000313.1:0-2479 GCA_049600015.1 Kangiellaceae bacterium | reverse complement strand
CTATATTGCTAGTGAGTTTACTACAATATTTTTATTAAGTAATAAATTAAAAATACGATCAGCAACATCTGATTGACTTGAATAATAAGTAATCTCTCCACTGAATTGATTTGTGTTCATGTTGTTCGATATTTTTCTTTTTAATTCTTCAGCTACGGGTAATCCACTTTCAAATAGTTGCGTATTTTTACCCATGATTTTTTGAATTGGTTTTTCTAAAAAAGGATAATGTGTGCAGCCCAAAACCAGTGAATCAATATTTGCGTTTATCATAGGTTGTAGTTCTTTTTCGATTAACAAGTTTGTTGCTTGATCGATTTCTTTCGCGCTTTCGACTAGTTCGACAAATAAAGAAGAGGCGACTTCTATTAATTCAATATTGTCAGCGATGGAGCTTTTGAGTAAACGATATTTTTCGCTTTTAAGTGTTGATTCGGTTGCTAGAACTCCCACTCGATTTGATTGACTATTCTTAATGGCAGGTTTTAATGCTGGTTCCAATCCAATAATAGGAATTTGATGTTTATCTCTTAGAGTTTTTATGGAAGATGCTGTGGCAGTATTGCAGGCAACAACAATCGCTTTTACATTTTTTTGCAATAAAAACTCTGAAATTTTAGATGACCTTTCGATGATAAAATCGTTTGGTTTAGTACCGTAGGGTGCATAAAGACTGTCGGCAACATATATGAGATTTTCATTGGGCATGAGTGCTTGAATGGCTTTGACGATCGAAAGACCGCCAACGCCTGAATCAAATATACCAATAGGTGAACTTTTTAGCAGATTCACGTTTAACCAAATCTCGTTAGTACTGTTTTTCCGAGATTATGACATATATTTTTAATTGTTCGATATTAATTATTCTCTAAAAATTAATAGAGCTTTGTCAAACTAGCTTTTGAGTAGTTCGATAATTCGTCTAAACGATTATCTCTAACTTTAGCTACCCATTCTGGATCTTGTAACAAGGCTCTCCCAATAGCGACCATTTCGAATTCGTCATTATTGAGTCGATTGGCTAAATTTTCAAATGACTCTTTTGCAACATCTGAAGTTTCGACCATATCTCGTTTTTCTTCGTCAATGAATGAAGCGTTTAGTCCGACACTTCCCACAGTAATACATGGCTTGCCAGTGATCTTTTTAGTCCAACCCGCTAAATTTAAGTCTGAACCTTCAAATTCCGCTTCCCAAAAACGACGAGTAGAACAGTGAAAAACGTCAACACCCGCTTCGCTCAGCGGTGTTAAAAATGCCTTCAATTCTTCTGGTGTGTTGGCTAGTTTTGCTTCATAAGCTTGCTGTTTCCACTGTGAAAATCTTAATAGCACAGGAAAGTCTTGTCCACAACGCGCTTTGATCTGCTTAACAATCTCAACCGCTATTTGTGTACGTCCAGCAATATCTCCTCCATATTCGTCAGTGCGCAGATTAGTATCTTCCCAGAAAAACTGATCTAATAAGTAGCCGTGTGCACCATGTAGTTCAATACCATCAAAACCAATTGCCTTAGAGTCTTCAGCCGCTTTCACAAAAGCCTTAATGACTTCTTGAACCTCTTCATGGCTTAAAGCTTCTCCAGTTGGTTTATTTTTTGCGACCAAGCCCGAAGGACTATATCCAGGAACTGATTCATCAGGACCTGCGCCTTTACCGGCTTGTCGAATTGCGCCTACATGCCATAGTTGAGGAATGATTTTACCACCATTTTCATGCACAGCATCTACGACCTTTTTCCAACCATTCAGTGCTTTTTCACCATAAATATCAGGGACATTTGCGTATCCTTGAGCTGCTTTGTGCCCAATGCAGGTTCCCTCTGTGATAATAAGTCCTACCTCATTTTTTGCTCTTCGTGCGTAATACTCAACAACTAAATCGTTCGGTACGCCTCCTGGGCTGAATGTTCGCGTCATTGGAGCCATAACGACTCTGTTTTTTAGCTGCAAGGAGCCAAGCTCTAAAGGATCGAATAAGGGACTTTCTGAAAGATGCATATATTGCTTCCTATTTTATAGTGAGATTAATTTCAAATTAAGGTCAACGATTTTGGCTTCGTCAATTATTGCGTAGGTTTATAACATAGAAATTTAGAATAATGTATCTAACTTTATGATTGAGGAGAACAGCTAGGTTTCGTCATTTATACGATTGATAAATAAAGTGTTTTGTGTTCAGATTGTGTGAAGAGATTTAAATCAGTATTATACCCATGATATGTTGGTTTTTATTAAAACTTGGCTAGGTTATAACTAAGAAAGAGAATATTAATGCCCAGAGCGAGTGAATTAAAGAGAGGCGTCGCTGTAGAATATAATGGCAAATTGCTATTAGTTAAATTAGTGGATGTGCATAGTCCTAGCGCCCGTGGAGCTGCAACATTATATAAAACGCGCTTTGCAGAAATTGGTAGCGGTCAAAAAGTCGAACATACATTCAAAGGTGACGATATGCTCACCGCAATTGACTTAAATAG
>JBMYPE010000312.1:0-2480 GCA_049600015.1 Kangiellaceae bacterium | reverse complement strand
TTTGCCTTCATTAAAAGTTTTAAGTTGGAACACAAATGCCAGCACCTGTGCAACTGCCATGTACAAACCTTGAGGCACTTCATGTCCAATTTCGGTCGTATGATAAAGTGCTCTAGCTAGCGGCGGCATTGGTAAAATAGTCACATCATTTGCAATAGCCACTTTTCGAATATGCATTGCAATTACATCTTGCCCTTTTGCTACGACTATAGGCGCGCCAGAGTTCATCACATCATATTTTAAAGCAACAGAAAAATGTTCTGGGTTAGTGACAATGACATCAGCATCAGGGACAGCATCCATCATACGTTGTTGAGAAATTTCTCTTTGTTTTTGTTTTATCTTTCCTTTTACTTCGGGTTTTCCTTCCGTATCTTTATATTCATCTTTTATTTCTTGTTTTGACATTTTCAGTTCTTTTGCGTGATTCCAGATCTGATAAGGTACATCAATTAAGGCTATAAAAATAAGAGAAATAGATATTAGAAAAAAGCTTTGAGTGACTATTTGCATGGCGCCACTTATTCCACTTTCAATATCTCCATTACCTAGTTTTGTCAGTTCAGGAAAACTGTCAGCTAATACAAAATAAGCCACAATAAACACAACAGCGACTCGTGCCAAACCCTTAACTAATTCTATGAGAGCCTGTGTTCCAAACATACGTTTAAAACCTTTAGGAATAGACATCTTGCTCATTTTTGGAGCTAAGGCTTTGGTACTGAAACTCATGCCACCTAACAACATTGGTGAAAATAACGCAATGACAAATAACGCGATAAAAAACGGCGCGACAGCGGCGACCACCTCAGCTAGTAATTCACCACCAGCACTTAGCATTTGCTTTGTGCTAAAAATATGCTTCCTATCAGGCGTGAACGCAGCGGTCGCTAGATTCGCAAATTGAGTACCAATACCGGAAGAAAAACTAAATAACGCAGTTGCGGCTGCCATTAATAACATCGCTGTGGTGAGATCCTTCGAGCGTGCTATTTGCCCTTTATCTCGAGCCTCTTGTTGACGTTTGGGCGTTGCGTCTTCTTGCTTTTCGCCTGAGTCTTGTTCTGCCAATCTTTATCTCCGGAAGAATATTTTCAAGAATTAGTTAACAATCAAGTTGTACCATGCGACACATTAAATCATTCGCTCGCTGAAACTGTGAGTCATAATGAGGTATGAAATAAATCAAATTGAGCCAAATCAAAATTAACCCAGCCACAAGTGTTAAAGGAAAACCAACGGCAAAAATGTTGATTTGAGGAGCAGCTCGAGTCATGACACCAAAGGTTATATTAACGATGAGAAGCGCCGACATCGCAACTAACGACATTAACAAAGCGGCTGCGAAAACCCATTTAGCCCAATTAACAAGTTGATAAAACATGTCATATAAATTCATAGACGATCCAATGGGAAAAGATGTAAAACTTTCGACCACTAAGCGAATCATCAACAAGTGGCCGTCCACTGCTAAGAAAATCAAACTTGTCATCATCAAAAAAAACTGTCCTAGCGCGGGAACACTACTTCCATTAGCGGGATCGACCAAAGAAGCAAACCCAAGTCCAGATTGCATGGCGATTATTTGTCCGCCAACAACAAAGGTTTCCATTAATAGTCGAGACACAAAACCTAACGCAATCCCGATTAAAGTTTGTTCAATGACTAACAACCAGCCTCTAGGTGATAAAAATGTTGAGCTACTTAGTCCATTATTTACGCCATTTAATAAATTAGTTTGTTGGCTATAATCCGGTAATGTGGGAACGACAATAATGGTGATTGCGACAGCTAATAGAAGTCTAAAACGCGGAGAAATGCTTTTGGAACTGATAACGGTAAGTACCATTAAAAATCCTGATAGTCGTGCAAAAGGAAGTATGTAAGCAGTTAGAAAATTAAGGATCTGTTCAGCGTTCAGTTCCATTCTAACATTTACCCAATCAATTCTGGGATCGACAAATACAGTTCAGTGGTAAATCCAATTAGAGAGGAAAAAATCCAACTCGCTAAAAAGATTAACACTGAAAGAGTCATAATCAATCGCGGTAAGAAAGATAAGGTTTGCTCATTGATACTGGTTGCAGCTTGGAAAATGGCAACAACTAAACCAATAATCAATCCTGGAACAACAACCGCTGAAACGATTAGTATGATTAAGTAAAGAGCACCTCTAAATACTTCAACAACAATTTCGGGTGACATATTGATTATCCAAGATTAAACATACGATTAGCTTTAATAAAATTAAGTAAAACTATTGGCTAGCGTGCCAACCACTAACGCCCATCCATCAATCAAAACAAATAACATTATTTTGAAAGGCAAGGAAATGATAAGTGGTGATAACATCATCATACCCATTGCCATTAAAATACTGGCGACTACTAAGTCGATCACTAGAAAAGGTATAAATAATAAAAAACCTATTTGAAATGCTGTTTTGAGTTCACTAATAATAAATGAAGGTACAAGCACTT
>JBMYPE010000311.1:0-2506 GCA_049600015.1 Kangiellaceae bacterium | reverse complement strand
TGACCAGACATTTTTTTGCCTTTAAAAACTTTACCTGGTGACTGATTTTGCCCAATCGAACCGTTAGAACGATGAGAAATCGAGTTACCATGAGTAGCGTCTTGCATGCTGAAATTCCAACGCTTAACACCACCTTGAAATCCTTTACCTTTTGATTGGCCAGTTACATCAATTAGTTGTCCATTTTCAAAAATGTCTAACTTGATTTCACCGCCAACTTCAAAACCATCTAATGTATCAGTTCTGAATTCCCAAAGTCCTCGACCTGCTTCAACGCCAGCTTTTTTAAACTGACCAGCTTCTGGACGAGTAACACGATTTGCTTTTCGCTCACCAGTGGTTACCTGGATTGCTTGATAGCCGTCGTTGTCTTTTGTTTTAACCTGAGTAATTCGATTAGATGTTACTTCTATTACAGTAACCGGTGTAGATACACCGTTATCGTCAAACACTCGGGTCATGCCGCATTTGCGACCAACAATTCCGATTGTCATGTTAAAACCCTCTATTAATGTTGCTATTTCTTGTTGTTAGATAGTGGCTTAACCAACTTAATTAACAACGCAACTAAAATTCCGCCTAATTTGTTTTAGCTTCAAAACAGCCAAATAAACTATGCGACTCAATCTTGCCTTTTAAGAAAGACTAATCTGTACATCGACACCAGCAGCTAAGTCGAGCTTCATTAAAGCATCAACTGTTTTTTCTGTTGGTTCTTCGATATCCACCATGCGCTTGTGCGTACGTATTTCGTATTGATCTCGTGCATCTTTATTGACGTGCGGAGAGATCAAAATAGTGTAACGCTCTTTACGAGTAGGCAATGGAATAGGGCCACGAACTTGGGCGCCTGTGCGCTTTGCAGTATTAACGATTTCAAGCGTCGATAAATCGATTAACTTGTGATCAAATGACTTTAAGCGTATTCGGATTCGCTGCTTTGACATAGCAAAGAAACTCCAAAGTTAATTAATAAACAGTTAAAAACCGCCCTCCCCTATACATCATAAGGAACGCGGATTAAAATTCTTTTCGACCAAAATTAGGTCGGTTGTTGTGACACCCTGTTAAAACTGTGTCATTGCGCCCTGTTAAAGGTCACACAATAAGGGGTTTAGCCAAATTGGGAGGCGCATTGTATAGAATGGGTTTCTTTAATGCAACTCTAAATACAACTAATTTGATTAAAATATTAAAGATAAAATCAAAACTAGAATCTTGATTCGATTTATTTGCCTATCACGCCAATCGCTATCACTCCTCCAGCTTCAGGAAATAACTTTTCAAAATCTTAAACTTGACGATATTTACGTTATAATGGTCAACTTTATTAATAATCAAACCCTCTCTATTCAAAAGGTCCTCCAGCTAAATGAAACAGTCTATAAAAATCGCACCTTCCATTCTTTCCGCTGACTTAGCTCGTTTGGGGGAAGATGTAACCAAAGTACTAGATGCCGGCGCTGACTGGGTTCATTTTGACGTTATGGATAACCATTACGTTCCGAATTTAACTTTTGGACCGCCTATTTGTAAGGCACTAATAGACTATGGAATCACCGCTCCAATTGATGTCCATTTAATGGTGGAGCCAGTTGACGAACTGATTGAGCAATTCATTTGTGCGGGGGCTTCAATGATTACTTTTCACCCTGAAGCATCAAAGCACATTGATCGCAGTTTGCAGCTAATAAAACAAGCGGGCGTCAAAGCGGGGCTTGTTTTCAATCCTGCATCCTCACTCGATTGCTTAGAGTTTGTCATGGATAAAATTGATATGATATTAATTATGTCCGTTAATCCTGGTTTTGGCGGGCAGTCCTTTATTCCTAAAGCATTAGACAAACTGAAACAAGCTCGTCGAATGATAGATGAGAGTGGAAGAGATATTCGCTTGGAAATTGATGGCGGCGTAAAAGTTAATAATATCAGAGAAATTGCAGACGCAGGTGCCGATACCTTTGTAGCTGGATCTGCTATTTTTAATGCAGATGACTATAAAGCAACGATCGACGCGATGAAAGCAGAGCTAGCGAAATAGATTCACTGATTTCGCTCTGCACTTTAAATTTTATTCGTTTATTTAACGTAGACTGTAATTGGCTCAGAAACCACCGCCGGATTATGAGGCCGGTGTAAATAATCTCCGAGAATTAGAGAGAGTGTGTGCTTACCTTTAGGTAATGTGACAAAAGCTTCTGTTTGCCCTCCTCCAAAATGTTTCACCTCAGCTCCTAGCGGCTTTAATAAATCAGGCATTTTCCCATCAACTAATAAATGATGATGCCCAGTATATTCTCTGTTAATACCCGCGGGTGAAACCCCCATACCAGATAACCCAAACACCACCTTAAAAGTAGTTGGCACCGTCGCTCCGTTCTTTGGTGAAATAATATAAGCTTTTGCGTTTTCAATTGATAAAGAGCGTTTTAACTCTTCAGCAACCGAAAGTTGCACCATCGACGATAACATTAATAATAAGCATAATTGTTTAATTGTTCGCATT
>JBMYPE010000310.1:0-2563 GCA_049600015.1 Kangiellaceae bacterium | reverse complement strand
AAAGTTGAAATCCGAGCATCTCTTACTATTTGCTCTAAGCCCCACTCTTTTATGTATCCATGACCACCGAAAATTTGTAAACCAAGATTTGCCGACTCTAAACCTAACTCAGTTAAAAATGCTTTTAATATGGGTGTAACAAACCCTAACTGATCTTCTAACTCTCTGTACTCTTGATCATCTTTTGCCTGTTCTAACTGATCAACAATTTTGACCGCATAAAACAGCATTGCTCGTCCACCCTCGCTAATCGCTTTTTGGGTTAGAAGCATTCTTCTAACATCGGGGTGAACAATTTGGGATCGGCAACTTTGTCTGGGAATTTTTTACCCGTTAAAGAGCGCATAGAAAGTCGCTCCTTCGCGTAAGGCAGTGAGTTTTGATAGGCGAGTTCGGCCGTCGTCACGCCCTGCAATGCCGTACCAACTCTAGCGGTATTCATAAAGGTAAACATATATTCTAAACCTTTATTGGGTTCACCAATGATGAATCCAGTTGCATCATCGAAATTTAGTACTGCTGTGGAAGAGGCTTTGATGCCCATTTTGTCTTCAATCGAACCACAAACTACATTATTAGAATCGCCCACAGAACCATCTTCATTTACTTTATTTTTTGGGACGATAAATAAAGAGATGCCTTTTGTACCATGTGGTGCATCAGGTAGCTTAGCTAAAACAATATGAATAATATTTTCTGTTAAGTCATGCTCGCCAGCTGAAATAAAAATTTTGCTACCGCTAAGTGAATAGCTTCCGTCTTCATTGGGTACTGCTTTGGTTTTTATCTGCGCCAAATCCGTACCACAATGCGCTTCGGTCAAACACATGGTTCCTGTCCATTCGCCGCTGGTTAATTTAGGCATAAATTTATGCTTTTGCTCTTCACTTGCATGAGCAAGAATAGTGTTCATTGCCCCAACACTTAGACCTGGGTACATCGCCCATGACCAATTGGCTGTTGCAATCATTTCTGTTTTGATTAAGCCGATAGACGGTGGCATCCCTTGCCCTCCAAACTCAGTCGGATGTGCTAGACCTTGCCAACCACCTTGTACGAATAAATCATAAGCCTCTTTAAAACCTTTTGGCGTGGTTACTTTTCCATCTTTAAATTGACACCCTTCTTTGTCTCCAGATTGATAAAGCGGCGCTAATTCTGATTCGCATAACTTGGCACATTCATTGATAATCATATCAACCAGCTCAGGTGTTGCCTCAGAGTAATTAGGGTATTTTTGATACAGTGATGCGAAATCAAAAACTTCTTCGGTGACAAATTTGAGGTCAGCGATGGGAGCTTTATAACTAGTCATAATAGAAACCTTAAATAAACAGGATGTGAAATTTTTCGTTTAAAGTATTATTGAAATTCAACTTATAGGTATTTAGTTTGGCAGTTTTTAACTAAAATAGCAACTGGTCTAACCTGTAAACAAACGTTTGAATGAATAATTATACAAATAATAATCACATACGATAGGAATAGGAAGCTTATTCCCATAGAATAACGCAAATTAATTTAACTTGCCGTTGGCAGTGGTCTATAAATCATAATGAGTTCTTTGAGATGACAAACAAAGCAATACTTCTTTGTAATCTGGGTTCCCCTGATAAACCTGATGTACCTTCAGTACGTGCTTATTTAAACCAATTTTTAATGGATCCTAGTGTCATTCAATTGCCTTGGTTAATTAGGCGGTTGATAGTTAGTCTATTTGTCCTACCTAATCGGCCAAAAAAGTCTGCTCATGCTTATCAGCAGGTTTGGACAGAGCATGGTTCTCCTTTACTGGTGTTATCGGAACAACTGAGAGAAAAAGTACAAAATAAAGTGCAATCGCCAGTTTACATGGCAATGCGCTATGGCAATCCTAGTATTGAGAATCAAGTATTAGACATTAGCAAAAACAAATCTATTAAAGAAATCTTGTTTATTCCTCTTTACCCACATTACGCTGAGAGTACCGTAGAAACATCCATCATCGAATTAAAAAGAATAATTTCATTACATAACCTTGATTTAAAAATAAAAATTAAAAAACCATTTTACAATGAATCAAAATATGTCGAAGCTCTGGTCAATAGCTATAAAAGCCATATAAATAATACTGATAAAACGCCTCACTTATTATTTAGCTACCATGGTTTGCCAGAATTACATTTAACCAAACTTGATCCAACAAAAGACCACTGCTTAAAAAAACAAAATTGCTGCGAGATAAAATCCGATGCACATGCTACTTGTTATCGCCATCATGTTATGGAAACAACTCGATTATTTGTAGAAAACGCAGGCATAGGAAAAGAACAATACTCCATTGCTTTTCAATCCCGATTGGGGCGAGCAAAATGGTTAGAACCAAGTACCAATCATAAATTGAAAGAATTAATTAATAAAAATATAAAAGATGTGGTCGTTATTTGCCCAGCTTTTGTAACCGATTGTTTAGAAACCTTAGAAGAAATCGCGATCAGTGGCAAAGAAGAATTTTTAGCAGCCGGAGGAAACTCGCTCCAATTAATTCCTTGCTTAAACAGTTATGCTGATTGGGTTGATCTAG
>JBMYPE010000309.1:0-2623 GCA_049600015.1 Kangiellaceae bacterium | reverse complement strand
CTTGATTTTGGTGTGAGAGGCGAATATAACGACTACACAAAAGAAGAAATGGTGATGCCAAGATTTGCGATTGAGTGGTATTTAAATCCTTATTTATCTGTGAACACAAAACTCGGCCAATACACAAGATTTCCAGATGTAGAAACCGCCATCAGGTTGCTTGGAAATCCAAATATTAAATCGCCACGATCAGATCATTTTTCACTGGGCACCCAGTTTCAGTTTTTATCTGTATGGAAAGCTAGTTTCGATCTATACAAAAAGAACATGAAAGATTTACCCTTGGCATTGTCGGAGGACGATCCTGATTACGATATACACTATAGCAACGATATGTCGGGTAACGCTCACGGAGTTGAATTTTTAGTGGAGCGAGACCTCGCTGATGGCTGGTATGCTTGGGCATCATTAAGTTGGTCTAAATCCGAAAGAACTAATGACCGCACTGGTGTGACGGAAGATTATTATTTGGACACACCCTTGATATTTAATTTTGTAGGCAATTATCAATTAAATGAACGATGGAACTTTGGTGCGCGATTAACGGTTAGAAGTGGGCAAAAATACACACCAATAGTTGGGCTTAGACCAAACGAAAATCATGAAGGGCATTATTTACCTGTGTATGGCGATTTAAACTCGAAAGAATTACCAATTTATCACCGATTAGATTTACAAGCAGAATATGAGTATCAAATTTTTGGCTTAGATGCGGCATGGACTTTCGCTGTCATCAATGCGCTGGGGCACAGTAATGTTGAAGGTTACTATTACGCACCCGATGGAAATGAAACGCTGGAGAACTTTGTTATAGCAGAAGAAGAGGGGATTGGGATGTTTCCTGCGATTGGATTTAAGTTACATTTTTAAGGTGGAGACAATTAATATGAATTAACTCAGAATCACAGGTTTTGGTGACTTCTACATAATCTGACAATTTATCTACATCTTGCATGGGTCTTTAGGCAGAGGATTTGCTATTATAAATTGAAGAATATTCTTCTAATAATAGCTAGCTTGGATGCCAATGAAGATGATACTAGATGAGTCTAGATAAATACCGATGAATAAACTCACCTCCCATAAATTTAGTGTTGCTCTCGTCATAGTGAGCTTGCTGAGCTCACAGTCAGTCGTGGGCCAAACTGATGTAGCTCCTTCTTTAGAAACTCAATCGGTTGCAGAGCCGTCTGTGGATGCGGTTGAATCGTCCACACAATTTAGTGAAGATGAAGATCCGTTATCGTCAAACTTTATAGAGTTTAAAGGGATTTTAGGTGCGGCCTATCAATCTTCGTTATATCTAGGCCAAGAATACAATTATTTACCCGTGGTAGCTCTTACGATTGACGCGGAATATGAAGGATGGTTTTTAGAGTCTAATTCTAAAAACCGTATTAATGGCGTGATGGGTAGGCTCTATGCTGGATATCATATTTGGGAGAGTGAAAGCGAGCAACTCGATTTAGTTTGGGGGCATTATTCTCCAGCCATCGAGAGAAAGGATAAAGATGATGATGTCATTCCAGCGCTCGCTAACTTAGAGCCTCGACATGATGATGATTTATTGGGGATAAGATACGCAAGTTGGATTGGTAAAGCCTATTACTCAACTGAGGTTGGTTACGATATTCTTAATTCAACTCACAAAGGTATTGTCCTTGAAGCCTATGTGGGAAAAGTGGAAGCGGTACGAAATTGGGATTTAACTTATGGTTTAGGTTTTACATGGTTTTCTGCAAAAGTCGCCGACTATAATTTAGGTGTAGAAACTCACGAATTAACGGAGTACTTAACCACCTATAATAGTGGTGCAGCCTATACATTTGATTTTGAATTTTCGGCGCAAGTTCCCATTTCTGAAAGTTGGGTACTGGAAGTTGGTGTGGTGCACTCAGTTTTGAGTAGCAATATTAAAGATAGTCCACTCGTTGTGAATGGAAACTTATCTTCTGTATTAGTAGGCTTTTCCTATGTTTTTTAAAGGAACGAGTTTTATTAAAAGTGCAGGATGCATATTGGTCTTGATCGTTGCTCACTTTAATTTTGATCTCAACGCTGAGGAAGTGGATTTCAATATTAAAACAGGTGCAATCGAATCGTTAAATCTCGTTCCAAGTAAATGTGTTGCTTTGAGAAAAGGGCGAGAGTGTTTTGCCACCATTAAAATTACATGGCAAGTGTCACTAGAGGATAATTATTGTCTTAGAAGAGCGGTTGATAAATTACAAATCAATTGTTGGATTGGAACTAATAAAGGTGCTTTTTCTTACATATTTAGATCGAACATAGATGAACGAATTGAGTTGATTAGAACAAAAGACTCTCATGTAATTGCAGTCTCAAAAGTCAAAGTAAGTTGGGTGTATAACTCAAATAAACGTCGCAAACGATGGCGAATTTTTTAAGTTAAAAAATTAATGTATATAGGTGAGCATTTCAATGGAAAGCTACGGAAAAATATTATTAGTTGAAGATGATATATCTCTTGCAAAGTGGGTTCAAGAGTATCTTCAAGAACATGGATATGAAGTTATCCATACTGAGCGGGGAGATACAGCATTAGCGACTTTTAGAGAGCATGAATTTGATTTGGTTTTACTAGATGTCATGCTACCTGGAA
>JBMYPE010000308.1:0-2637 GCA_049600015.1 Kangiellaceae bacterium | reverse complement strand
ACTTCAAGTCACTCGCGCCGATGTTAATTTTAATCAATGGCTTTCTTCCTTTATAGAGTTATTACAAACGGATTTTGAAAACAACGAACTCGTGATTGATAACTTGGTAACTGATGATATTGAGCTATTAACGGATTTTTCTTGGTTCACTGAATGTTGCGTTGATCTTATTCGTTTTCTTCTAGCGTTTGATGCTAGCGCAGACTTGTCATTTAACAGTTATATAGAAAGTATTGGCGTAGATTCTGAGCGACCATCTCCTTCAACCGAAGAGCGAGTCATTATTAATATTAATAGTGAACAAGTGGAACTAAATACCGACCAGCAAAAGTGGTTGTTTACGCCCTTTTATTCAAGTCGATTATTATTAGGTGAAAAAGATATTGGTTTGGCAAAAGTTAAAGGTTTTTTTGATCAAACTGACGCTTACATTGATTGGGATAACGAAAGTGGTTTTACCATCGAAATTCCTATTTCTAGTTCTTAGTTAAGCAACTTATCTGTGGGTGATACTTTGCATTCTTATATTGCTCTCGGTGTGGAATATAACGGTCAAAACTATTGTGGCTGGCAAAAGCAATCTCATTCCCCCTCAATCCAAGAACCAATAGAAGCTGCTTTATCAAGTATTTGTGCTCAGGATATTATAGTTTTTTGCGCTGGCAGAACTGACTCTGGTGTTCATGCGACTAACCAAGTGATTCATTTTGAATTTGAAGGCTCTCGACCTCACACTGCTTGGTTGAGAGGGGCAAATAATAAACTCCCAAATGACATCTCAATTACATGGTCTAAAGAAGTTGATAAGGAATTTCACGCTCGCTTTTCTGCAACTAATCGAACGTACCGATACATCATTCAAAATACTCCATATCCTAATGCGACGTTAGCTAGTCTTGCTACGTGGCATCGTAATAATTTAGATGAGCGTTTAATGAATCAAGCTGCACAATATCTTTTAGGTGAGAATGATTTTAAATCTTTTCAAGCAAGCGGATGCCAAGCAAAAACATCTACCCGCACAGTAGAAAAAATTATAGTCGAACGTAAAGGCTCTTTTGTAGTCTTGCAAATTACTGCTAATGCGTTCCTACATCATATGGTGAGGAATATAATTGGTTGTTTGCTGCAAGTTGGAGAAGGGAAAAAGCCACCTGAGTTTGTTAAAAATTTAATATTACTCAAAGATAGGACTAAAGCACCAGATACAGCAAAGCCAAATGGATTATATTTGATTGATGTTGGTTACCCCGAAAATTACATCATACCAAAAAATGAAGTTCAGCCATTAGGTTGGCAATGAAATGAGATTGTGAGATAGAACAATGAAATTGAACAAATCAGAATGGAATGATTTTCAAAATTATTTAAAGGAATTCTCTAAGCTCAGTCAAAAGTTTATAGCTCAATTAGACGACGAAAAAGTTGGAAAAATTGATGTTGAATTACCTGAAAAATTTTTGACCGAAACAGGTCACGATTTTAATTATTGCATCGAATATCTTGAGAAGGTCATCATGCCGCAACTATCCGCTGCTAGAGGTCCTCGATATTGGGCATTTGTTACAGGAGGTGCAACGCCTATTGCCACTTTGGCTGATTGTTTGGTTTCCATATTCGATCAAAATGTTGCAAAATCCGGTGATTCAGTCGCAAGTTTAGTGGAGCAACAAGCGATTGATTGGATAATCGAGCTGTTTAATTTACCGAAGGAATTTAATGGAGTGATGACAACCGGTGGAACCGCGTGTAACTTCTTAGGCGTTTGTACCGCTAGGCAATTTTCTGGTCATCAGCAAAACATTAATGTAGCAAAAGAAGGGCTTTATGGTTTAGATGTTGAGGTATTTGCAACTACACCTCATGCGAGTACTGTGAAAGCGCTAGGTATGGCTGGTATGGGGCAAAATAATATTACTATAGTCGATGCGATAGCCAATTCTGAAAAAATGGATATTGATGATTTAAAAAACAAAATATCCACGAGTAAAGCTAAAGCAAAAATCGTAGTCGCTAGTGCGGGTACAGTCACCACAACTGATTTTGATGAATTAGATTTCATTGCGGATATTTGCGAATTACATAAAGCTTGGTTGCATGTAGATGGTGCTTTTGGATTATTTGAAAGATTAGCGACGGGGTCAGAAGGGAAAACTAAAGGAATTGAACGAGCAGATTCTATCACGGTAGATTGTCATAAGTGGCTCAATGTTCCCTACGATTGCGGTTCATTTTTAACTCGACATATTGATCTACTAGAAGAAAGTTTTGATGTCTCAGCGCCTTATTTGGCGAATACATCTGGTACGCCAGATTTTATGTCTCTCGGTGTGGAAAATTCAAGACGATTTAGAGCTTTGCCCGTCTGGCTGACTTTACTTGCTTATGGGAAACAGGGAATCAAGCATTGGGTAGATAACAACTTACGGCTTTGTAAAAAATTGGCTGACTGGATAGACTCGAGTGATGCCTATGAACTTTGTCATCCTTGTAATTTGAATGTTATTTTATTTAGAGCAAATAGTGAATATTTATCTGATGAAGCAGCCGATTGTAAAACAATTGAATTACGAACTAACATTAATAGAGATGGGCGAATATTTATTAGTCCTGGTCAATGGCAAGGACGTGAAGTCA
>JBMYPE010000307.1:0-2642 GCA_049600015.1 Kangiellaceae bacterium | reverse complement strand
GGAATTTCATCATCAAAGTCTGGGATTGTGGCCGCTTCAGAAGCCGCACCAGAAGCATTATTATCTGGCGATGGAGACTGAAAAGTATCCGGCTTCGTGTTTCCAACAGCCTTAAAATCGCTGTCAGAACTGTTGTCCGGCTGATTAGATGGCTGACCTTCTATCTTCATATCTTTCTTTTTAAAGTCTTCATCTGAGCCATAAACGGCAGTTGTGACTTGAACAGTATCAAGAAGCAAACTTATCCCTGTCTTATTACTGGACGGATTTTTAGCCGGATATGCCCAAATCCTTAACGTACCAACTGAACCGCTCCAAATGCGTTTATCAGCTAGATCGTTTAATTCACCATCTAAAACCTTTGGAGCCTTGTTTAATGCGCCATCTGCTTTTGTGCCGTTCTTTTTGGCTCTAAATAAAACAGTTCCGTCATCGCGTTTCTTCATGCCAAACACATCTTCAAAAATGCCGATGGATGGGTTTGCCGCTTTACGTTCATTAAAGTGCGCCTGAAATTCTTTCCATAATTGTTCAGCTTCACCCGATGATACTATAAAACTACAAGACCAAGCCGCTTGATTGGCCGTCTGAATGCAGGGTTCAGAACTTTCTTTGCTGTTATCCCACCGATAAGTTTGATCGAGTTTAGGATACTGCAAGAGTTTGTCATGCAGCATGAACTTTTTGAAATCGTCTTTGGTTGCCATTGATTTATTCTCCTTTATCAAAGTCTAGGTTATCTGCCATCCATTTAGGTGGATTTAGCATTGTGAAGCGATCCCAACCGGTTTTATAAGTGTTGGTTTGCTTTGCTTCAGCAATCTCTTTTAATGCCCTCATTACATCGTTTCTGGCCAACTGCATGGCTTCCATCGACATAACGTGCATATGCGAAATATAAGGTTCAGTGTTACCGGCTGCCAAGAATGCAAAGTGTGTGACTTCCCATCCGGCAAGCTGTGCGACATAGGTGTAGAAAAATGCTTGAGCATCATACCGATATTTATAGCATTGTCTCACAAAGCCTTCTGGTGATGGGTCAACAGTGCATTTAATATCTGCCATCACTTTTTTATCAGGATCATACAAATCCGGACGGCAACGAAGTTTCAGCCCTGTCTCCGGACAGTCAACAAAAATACTATGCTCGATCTTTGCGTTGGGTGCTTCCAGTGTCTTTTTACAGACTGCATCTTCTAACAATGTTGCTGCAATAGCTTGAGCCTTGTCATAATCGCCCTCAGTGAGCAAAAGTTTCTTGTTGAAGTCTGCTTCAGTTAAGGCTTCTTTCCATGCGTTGCCGCGTCTGGTTTCCGGTCCTCTAATAGTGTTCTCACCATTTTCTAGCCGAATGTCATGCACGGCAGTTCCAATATCCATTGCCGAACTTGTTTTATGAACTGCATGATGCCAATGCCAAACACTGTTTAACAGGACTGTCTTAACGTCTGATGAACTGATGCCCTCAGACGCATGATAGTCGGCATTTGATAAATCATCTCTGATCATTCATTATTTCCCTTACTAGGTAGCAAAACCCTTCAATCGAGAGTTCCACCAATACATTACCATCGTCTTGCTTGCCATATATCTTTGCGATGGCCTCCAAACTGACAACTGCCCTTGGAGGGTAGCGATCATATTTATAGATGACACATGGCATTCTGTTTGCAGCTATTGCCGCTTTTTCGGATTGCGCCCACCATTCTTTTTTGCAGCCGCGTCCATTTGCATAATGTTTAGCTTCAATGGAAAAAGGGAATTGCTCATCATCTGGGATTAAATCGCCGCCTTGTGCGGTTCTATATTGTTCTAGGTTTCTGGAAAAACTGATACCTAATTCTAAAAATAACAATTTCGCCAAATCGCGTTCCCATTTCGCCCCTTTGTTCCTACTGTTAGCCATCTAATTCAGGTTGCTCCAACTGAATATTATTTTTATCTAAATATTCTTTCAGTGCCTCTTCAACTATAAGGCTCATAGACTTTCTGGTTCTACCTTTCATAACCTTCATGCCATTAACCAACAATTCGTCAATTCTGACATGGAGTGCGTGTAATTTCATATTAATCTCCATTTTTTGTATTTTTTTGGTATATTCTTCTTGACATACTGTCAATAGATATATTAATGATACAAATATTATATAAATTTTGTATAACAATACAACAAAAGGAAAAATGACATGGCAATAAAAAAAGCACCTTCTGCAACGAATTTGCAGATAGATGAGTTAAAGCAAGGAAGAATTAAATTGCGTATGATAGGCACCACGCCACTTTACTTTAATAGTATGAGTAGCAAAGAACTAGAAAAATATAGAAGTGTTATTAAGAAGGATCTTGATAAGCTCGAAAAGAAAATGGACCAGCTACAAGCGTCCGTTGACTTGCTAAACAGCCGATTAGGTAAGCACATAGACTTTATTGATGAAACTTACAAAGGCCTAAAGAATCCAATTGATGCCGCAAGGAAATGGCTAGGTAGATGAGCGATTGGTTTAAGGTATGGCGTTATGCGTTGGGCAGTTTTTCTGATAAGAAGACTAAACCCTACGACAAGCAAGTGGCAACAGTAAGGACCTTTTGGGTCTTGTTGCATATTGCTACTTGTTTAATGATTATCATAGGAAACGGAAGAA
>JBMYPE010000306.1:0-2642 GCA_049600015.1 Kangiellaceae bacterium | reverse complement strand
ATAGTTTTATACCTTGATATTGGTTTTCTACGTTGGGTTCTGGTACTAATAACTTTTTCAATTTGTATTAACACGGTCACCTCGATAGCGTCCATACTCGGAGGAAATTCGTAAATATATTCAATATTCATATTATGAGTGCCAATCGGTCGTTTTTTTCTGTGCAAATTATTTATCTTCTCATTAGTGTTAACTTGTAACCAATCAACTTTCCCAATGCTATTTTTTAACTCTGTTTCTATAACTGCATTAAAGTCATAATCTTTTAAGCTTGCTAAAACAGAATTTAGTTGTTTATTGCGTCGATTATTAAGGTAACTTTTATCGAGTTCGACAGCTAAAATACTAAATTGAGGGTTAAAGGAAACATTATCTTTTCTTATGCGTAACTCTTTTTGATTGGAAGATACGTTAAGTACGAGACCGTTATCAGGTAAATTATATTTTTTTATTCTTTCATCAATTCTGATTGAAGAACAAGATGTCGAAATAACGAAAACTAATGAAAGGATGATTGCTCTCATAAATAGCGGTAAATTCACTAGAATATTCCCTTGAATGACTTTGATTGATTTACAATGATTTTCTGATGCTTCAATTAAAACGCTGGTAATGTACGACTATTCGTTTGTTCATAGATTAATGCTGTTTCAATATGAACTACTTCATTGCGTGAAGTTATTGATCTAAACACAAAATCTCTTAAGTGCGAAGTGTCTTTGACGGTAATATGCAATAAAAAATCGTTTTCGCCACCCATGTGAAAAACGCTGAGAACTTCAGGATGTTTAACTAGTTCATCACGAAATGTCTTGATGACATCTTCTGTATGTTTTCCAAGCCTTACCGAAGTGATGGCCTCTATGTTTCCGCCGACAGATTTGTAGTCAATTTCTAGTGAAAAGGATTTAATGATTGATGCTGATTGAAGCCTTTTAACCCTCTCTAAACATGTGGAAGCGGCAACATTCACTTTTTTAGAAAGTTCTTTGTTGGTTATGCTTGAATCAGCGTATAACTCAGCCAAAATATTAAGATCAATTGCATCTAGTTTTTTCATGAAAGGTTTTTCTCTTAATATGGATGGCGAAACTGTTTAAGTCGAATTTTCAGAGTCGGAGTCGCTAATACTAGCTGTATTTTGAATATTAACTTCATACCAATTGCGATTCCGACCCTTTGCTTGTGTCCCTACGCATGGATATTAATCAACTAATAAATCAGCCATTTGAGGACCGTTAGCAAGGTTTTTACGGTAAATATCTAGTGTGATTTCTTCCACCATAGAATCTACTTTATCAGATGTCATAAATTTATTACTGAAACCAGGTTTAATTGGGTCAATATGGTTTCTGGCAGAGTTAACAAAAGCGGCAATCAAATCTTTTACGTTTTCATTACCCATAGAAATTCGCATAGTGGTTGGATAGATCCTCGCTTCTTCCATCGCCTCTGGTGATAATTCTGAGTGAGAAGTAAGCGCGGGGCATAAAATCATACTGTTGGTTTGCCCAATGCTCACCATTAAGCTAAAACCGGGCTCTAAACCATCAAAAAAGCGAGAGAATGTATCGCGATTGATTCCTGCATGTTCCATATCGACTGTAAATAGAGAGCAAGGCATTCCACTGGTTAAGCATTTTTCTCGTAGGTGGTAATTTTCATTGCCCTCAACCGCATGAGAATTCACTCTGAAATCTTCATGGCTAGCTAAAAAGTTTGCAAAAGTGATGGTGTTAATAACCTTTTTGAGCATCCGTTGTTCAAGTGTTTTCATACCGGTTAAAACATCGTAAGCTAAGTCAGATGCGAGGAATGCGCCTTTTATGTAATAGACATCCCAGAACATACATTTTTCCCATGACAAGCCGTTTGCCTCTCCACCCTTAGGAATAAACATTCTGAAGCCTTCGCCAATGATAACACCAGAAGTTACTGCGCCAGTTCCGGAAATATCTTTAGTGTAACTATGCATAACGTAATCAGGGCGTTCTAATTTGTTTTCTCTTTGCAAAGGTTTATTAAGCACCGGAGTTGCTAATGTGGAATCTAGCATGACCAAATGTTCACCGGCGTTATGAGTAAATTCACAAATTGCAGGAATATCAAGCATATAACCATGAGGGTTACAGGGTGATTCGATATATACATGCATTGAGTTTTTGTTTAAACGATCACTATGTTTTGATTTAATTTCATTAAAGCGGGCTTCAAATTCTTCAATGGTATAACCGTCAAACCATTCGATTTGAATATTCATTTTGTCTTTACGCGCAAAATGATCGACTAGTAATTGATGCACACCACCGTAAATATTTCTGGAAACTAATAATACATCGCCGTAATTTAAAACATTGGCGAGTAATGAGTCGATTGCCGCCATGCCGCTATTAAAATTCCATGCCATGTAGTCCGCTGTAAAAGGGCCAGCTTCTAAATCGACTATAGCATTTGCTAAAGAGATAGAGGTTGGGTTTAATAATCGTGAGTAGATTTGATGAGTCATTTCCTTGCCTTGAAACGCATCATCAACCCATTCAGTACAGGCGTAAATATAAGTGGCAGTTCTTGCGATTACAGGCGTGGCAGAAAATATTGCAGTGATGTTATCAAATAAAGGGTAACTACCTTTTGCCATTTGA
>JBMYPE010000305.1:0-2660 GCA_049600015.1 Kangiellaceae bacterium | reverse complement strand
GTTACCAAAAAAGCCTCTGACTTATTTATAACAGCAGGTGTGCCTCCGAGTATCAAAATTAATGGCAAAGTCATGCCAGTGACGCAACGGGCACTAACACCCGAAAAAGCTCGTGAAGTCGTATTAAGTGTTATGAACGAAGAGCAACGTCGAGAATTTTCTCGAAACCATGAATGCAACTTTGCCATTAGCGCAGCAGGAATCGGTCGATATCGTGTCAGCGCGTTTCAACAAAGAAATAATGTAGGTATGGTTCTTCGTCGGATAGAAACTAATATTCCAACGATTGAGGAGCTGAGATTGCCGCCGATCCTCAAAAAGCTCTCTCTAACCAAAAGAGGACTAGTCATTTTTGTGGGCGCCACGGGAACCGGTAAATCGACGTCTTTAGCTTCTATGATAGGTTATCGTAACTCGGCGACAACCGGACATATTATATCTATAGAAGATCCAATCGAATTTGTACACAATCACAATAAGTGCATCATTACACAACGAGAAGTTGGTATAGACACCGACTCTTTTGAAAATGCGCTAAAAAACACATTAAGACAAGCGCCGGATGTGATTTTAATTGGCGAAGTTAGAACCAGCGACACCATGAATTATGCCGTTGCGTTCGCTGAGACTGGGCATTTATGCATGTGTACACTTCACGCAAACAACGCTAATCAAGCTCTTGATCGAATTTTGCATTTTTTCCCGCGAGAAAAACATAATCAAGTTTTAATGGATTTATCATTAAACCTAAGAGCCATTGTTGCACAGCAATTAATACCCACTCCAGATGGTAAAGGACGCAGACCTGCTATAGAAATCTTAATGAACACGCCGCTAGTGTCAGATCATATTAGAAAAGGCGAAATGCATTTAATAAAAGATTTAATGGCTAAATCGAATGAGCAAGGTATGCAAACTTTCGATCAATCGCTATTTAAACTCTTTAAATCTGGAGAGATAACATACGATGATGCGCTTCACCACGCAGACTCTCCAAATGACTTACGATTAATGATCAAACTAGATTCTTCAGAAAATGAAGGCTCTGCGTTTGATAACGGTATGGGATCGATGATGTTAGAAGAGCAAGATCCTAGATGATTTTCTAACGTGTCACAAAGTTCAGGGTGACACGCTCTAATGAACCACTCTTATTCAAAGCAATTTTATTGCTTTGAATTTTACCTTTTAAAAGCAAACAGAACGAATATTGTGATCAATATAGGGTTCTTATAAAAACAATATTTTAATATGTCGATTACTTTTATTCTCAGCTTTTCATTGTTAATTTTTATTTCCCTAATAGGGTTTAAAGTTAGTAAATTACCCAAAAATGTTTGGTTATTATTTGTTGCTCAACCATTAGGTGTTTCGTCAGCTTCAATGGTGGTATTAGCGGGCGGTCTGTTAGGCGGCGTAATTGCACCCTCGAAAGAGTATGCCACCATTCCTGTTGCATTAATGATTTCTATGACCGCTATCGGTGTATTTCCAGCAGCTTTTTTAATGAAAAAGTATGGCCGTAGAATAGGTACCATGTTGGGACTTTCTTGCGCAGTTTCAGGTGCTTTAGTTTCTTCACTTGCTGCAGCTAAAGCTAATTTTTCAATCTTACTGTTAGGCACCGCTATGCTAGGTTTTAGTATGGCGTTTGTTGCACAAATGCGATTTGCAGTTATTGAAAGCTTAAAAGATCCAAAGGATAGCCCAAAAGCTATCTCTATTTTGATGATAGGTGCGATGTTCGCAGCTGTGCTTGGGCCAGAAATGGCGGTTATGGCTAAAGAGTGGATAGATTCTCCAAAAGGTTACGCAGGATCATTTATAGGGCTATCAGCTATGGTAACGGTTTCCATCTTATTGGTATTTCAACTAGATCCAATAGGAGTTGTAGAAAGCAAATCTAAAGACTCTGCTAGAAAGCTAACTGAAATCATGACACAACCAATATTCATTATTGCCGTAACAGCCGGAACGGTCGCGTACGGGGTAATGAGTTACGTGATGACTGCGTCACCTTTGAGTATGCACAATGTTCATGGTCATGATTTGGAGTCTACAAAATGGGTAATTCAAAGCCATATTATTGCAATGTATTTACCGTCACTTTTTTCTGCATTTTTAATTCAAATGTTTGGATTAAGAAAATTAATGGCGATAGGAACCAGTATTTATTTGGCAATGATTATGGTTGCATTAATGGGGCATGAATTTATGTATTATTGGATGGCAATGGTTTTATTGGGGATTGGCTGGAACTTTTTGTTTACTAGTGGAACTATTCTTCTACCAGAAAGTTATAAACCGAGCGAACGATTTAAAGTTCAAGCTACCAATGATTTCACCATATTTTTTGTTCAAGCTCTAGGATCATTGTCAGCGGGTTGGGTGTTGTTTAGTTTTGGTTGGGATTGGTTGATACAGATTATTGTACCAATAGTTTTGTTGATGTTTTTGGTGCTATATTGGTTTTTTAAAGTGAGATCGACTAAGTAGCATCTTAAACTAAATGCTTCGATCATGAAATTTGTGATTTAAGTTTGAGCCATAAACCAACTCTCCAAAATCAAAGCGGCAGCAATACTGTCGATTTCAGTTTTTTTTAGTTTTTTATAGCCGCCGTATTCAAAAATCTCCTCTCTTGCAGCGGCGCTAGACAA
>JBMYPE010000304.1:0-2683 GCA_049600015.1 Kangiellaceae bacterium | reverse complement strand
TGAGTTAGAAAAATAAACCTGTTAGCTCTTTCATCATTTGTATGAGTTGATTAGTAAAAAATAGAAAATTTATTTGTCGGAAAAAATATGAAAAACAATAAAGTCGCGGAGATATTTAATACTATGAACTATGGCCCCGCACCAGAAAGCAATACAAACGTTTTGAACTGGCTAAAAAAATATGAAAAGTCGTCACGAATTTATATTAACGGCGAGTGGCAAAAATCGACTGTTAAAAATAGTTTTGATAGTCATAATCCTGCGACGGAACAATTTTTAGGCAAAATTGCTCAATCAACTTCAAGTCAAGTGAATGCCGCCGTTAGTGCAGCAAAAGACGCGCAGAAAAGTTGGAATAAAATCGGTGGTAAAGCTAGAGCAAAATACCTTTACGCCATAGCAAGACAATTGCAAAAGCGTTCGAGAGAGTTTGCTGTTTTAGAATCAATGGATAATGACAAACCAATTAGAGAAACGCGTGATGTGGATATTCCTTTAGCCATTCGGCATTTTTATCATCATGCTGGTTGGGCTCAATTAATGAGTTCTGATTCGGATTCTGAATTCAAAAACTTTGATCCTTTAGGTGTAGTAGGTCAAATCATACCTTGGAACTTTCCTCTGTTAATGTTGGCGTGGAAAATAGCACCTGCCATTGCAGCAGGGAATTGTGTTGTCATCAAGCCAGCAGAATACACAAGCTTATCAGCGTTAATGTTCGCAGAAATTTTAGAAGAAATTGATTTACCAACGGGCGTTGTTAATATAATTACCGGCGACGGAAAAGTGGGTGAGCAAATTGTTGTGCATCCCGATGTAAATAAAATTGCATTTACCGGGTCTACAAATGTTGGAAAAATGATCCGCAGAAAAACAGCTGGATCTGGTAAAAAATTAACTTTAGAGCTTGGTGGAAAATCAGCGTTTATTGTTTTTGATGATGCTGATATTGACAGCGCAGTAGAGGGCGTAGTTGATGCCATTTGGTTTAATCAAGGACAAGTCTGCTGTGCAGGATCAAGATTATTGGTGCAAGAAGGTATTGAGGATTTATTCATAAAAAAATTAAAACGCAGAATGAAAAAATTACGAATAGGTGATCCTTTAGATAAATGTACCGACATAGGCGCCATAGTCGACCCAACTCAAAAGAGCAGAATCGAGTCTTTAGTCAACCAAAGTGTAAAAGAAGGTGCGAGTCTGTATCAAATCAAAGATTCAATACCTTCAGATGTCAAAGGTTGTTTCTACCCTCCCTCACTTTTATGTGATATTGAAACCAGTAACACAGCGGCTAGTGTGGAAATTTTTGGGCCGGTTTTAAGCGTTATGACATTCAGACACCAACCAGAAGCCATTCAATTAGCCAACAACAGCAAGTATGGTTTAGCCGCCAGCGTTTGGTCAGAAAACATAAACCGTGCACTAGATGTTGCACCACAAATAAAAGCCGGTGTCGTTTGGGTGAATACTACCAATCAGTTTGATGCAGCTTGCGGATTTGGTGGTTATAAAGAATCAGGTATGGGGCGTGAAGGCGGCAAAGAAGGCATGTATGAATACTTGAAACCGAAAGAGCCAACCTCAAAAAAGAATGCCATTAAAAAAATCAGTAGTTCTGCGATCAAGGAATTAAGTAATCAAGTAAAAGACATTGATAGAACCGCTAAAATGTACATTAATGGAAAACAAGCAAGACCAGATAATGGAAATACTTTAGTTGTTAAATCTCCAACTGGTATACAAATAGGTCGCGTCTCGGATGGTAGCCGTAAAGATATTAGGAACGCGGTAGAGGCGGCATTCAAAGCTTGTTCGTGGAGTCGTTCGAGTGGCCACCTGCGAGCACAGATCCTTTATTTCTTAGCCGAAAATTTAAACTATAGAAAAACAGAATTCTGTCAAAGAATTATAGAAACAACTCATGTTTCAAAAGAACAAGCAGAAATTGAATTTGATACATCAATAGAACAATTGTTTACCTATGCAGCTTGGGCCGATAAGTTTGAAGGAAATGTTCATCAACCACCTATTCAAGGAGTAGCACTCGCCATGAATGAAGCCATTGGCGTGGTGGGTATAGCTTGCCCTGATGAAAGTCCGTTACTTGCATTTATCTCTCTAGTTGCACCAGCAATAGCAATGGGTAATAGAGTTGTTGTGATCCCTTCACAAATTGCGCCGCTCATAGCGACAGATTTATATCAAGTCTTAGACACATCAGACATTCCGTCTGGTGTTGTGAATATTGTGACAGGCGAACGTGACCTGTTAGCTAAGGTGTTAGCTGAGCATGATCAAGTGGAAAGTATTTGGTATCAAGGTACACAAGCAGGTTCACAAATGGTGGAACTAGCCTCTGCTGATAATTTGAAAAGAACACTAGTCAATTATGGCAAGAAAAAAGATTGGGTTTTAAATAGTGAAGATAAACGTTTGCTGAGAGCGTCATGCCAAGTTAAAAATATATGGATACCTTATGGGGATTAAAACTTAGTTCGAAGAGTATCTTTTATTATTAGTTGGTTAAATGACAAATTTTCAATATCAATCACACTGACCCCATTGATTTATTGTTGGACTTCTTAAAACCAGTCCAACCTACGGGCCTTCTTTTCCGAAGGCTTCTAGTTCTTTTCTGTTCATAATCTCTATCCTTAACCATTTCTGGTTTTAATGATAG
>JBMYPE010000303.1:0-2697 GCA_049600015.1 Kangiellaceae bacterium | reverse complement strand
ATGAGCCAAATGGTTTGCGCGATGTGTTTGGTGCGAATGGATTTGTGCCGAATTATGCAACTCCTTCAGTATCTGCAGGAGATATAATGCCTGATCCAAAATTTCAAAGATTACAGAAAACTCAGCAGCAATTAGCTGACCAGTACAATAAAGTGTTAAAAAGATTAATTGATAGATACGAAAAAGGTATTGGAACCCACGGACAATTAAACAATAATATTCAAAGATTAAATTCTAAATATAATATTGCCGCAGAAACACAGGATCGAGTTACATCAGAAGTAAATAAAAACATTGGTGTTATTGGAAAATTAAATCAGGCCAGACGCAGATATACAAATGCAATTTCAAATGCTAATAAATCGTTTGGCGGAACTGCCGCAGGTAAAGCTTTTGCTAGTAGTGGCGGTCAGATGGCATTGATGATGGGCTTGCCAATGGCTGGAGGTTTTTTAAAAGATTCTATAGGTGGAGCTGCTGGGGCAGGAATTGGAGGAGCAATGACTGGAGCTGCAACTGGAGCTTCTTTAGGAATGATGTTTGGTCCTCTTGGTACTGCTATAGGTGCAGCTGCGGGGGGCTTGTATGGTTTTGTGAATGGATTAAATGAAGCGGAAGAAGCTGCTCGCGAAAAAGCTAAAGCAGAAAGGGAGGCTTTCGTGAGTCAAAGATCAGCAAATGTTCAACAAGGACTTTCTCAGGCTATAGGTCAAATAGCCAAACAAGAAATACCTAACATATTTACAGCCAAAAATCTAGCTGAATTTAAATCAGGGACCGAGGCTAGACATTACGCAGGAACCAATGGAATGGGGGCTAGTGAATATGAGGGTATGCAATTATTGCAGAGGCTTCAAGCTTCAGACTTTTTTACTCAATTTGGCGAACATTCTGGGGGGAAAATTTCAATGCTCGATATATTAAAACCTGGAGCTATTTCACAATTTAGCACCGGCGGAAAAGAAGGTTTGAGGGAAAAAGATGCAAAGCAAATTGCAGAAGCTTATGCTCAACAAATGGCTTTAATGCAAGGGATTAAAGGTTTACCTGCTGAAACTAAAATTCAGTCTGGTCAAGATAGGTTATCCAAAACAGAGTTTTTAGACAAAATAGCTAGTTATGATTTTGGCGACCCCGAGGACTTAAAAAAATTCCAAGAAGATGTAAAAAACGCAAGAAATACATTTCAAGCATCTGCAGACGCTGATACAGAAAGGTTAAAAGGTGTCATCCTCCAACTCAACCTTCAAAAAATCATGATTGACGCTCAAAAAAAAGCTAGGGAAGCGCAGTTCAATATAACTTCTTCAATGGAGGATCAAGCCAGCACAATTTCTTTGATGGAAAAAGGTATGGGGGGTTTCATCACTGAACAACAAAAGGCTCAATTTAATTTAATAAAATCAATCAACAAAGCCGCGCAAACATATGCATCTTCAGCGCAACAGGCCGAAGATACTTTCGAGTCTGGAATGTTAGGGATATTAAAGGACGAAGATACTCAAGCTAAAGTTAAAACTGCGCTAGCTAAACAAATTGGCTATAAAGGAGATGAAACTAAGCTAGATTTAACGCAAGAATTCTCGAAACTTAGTCAGTCAGAACGGGAAAACTTATATGAACAGTTGGACTTGAGCGATGAAATTAAGCTTTCTATAGAAAATCAATTATTAACAAGAAAAAATGCATTGAATCTTGCCGAAAAAGAAGTAAACGCTGCAAATAATCGTGCGCAAACAGAATTCAAAATAAATGATGCAATTGCTAAAAGAAAAGATTTAATATCTGATATGAAAACTTCTGCAGGCATAGGCGCAGAAACAGTAGGTTCTGCAGGAAGAATTAGAGCGATGGATGCTCAAGTGGCCGCCGCAGAAAGATTAGGAGCGCTTGGACCAGGATATCAAACGTCTGCAGATCAAGAAGCTTTTCAAATGGAAGAAAAAAGAATCGCATTGCAAAATAAATCTCTAGAGATACAAGATCAATCAAACCAAAAAATGAACGACGAGCTGATTAAACTTGCGGATTTAAAAATGCAGGATGCGGAATTGATAAAGTTAAAGGAAAAAGGAATCAATCTCTCTCCGCAGGAACATGCTAATTTGCTAGCGTTAGAAGCAACTTCTGAAAAAAGAAAACAACAACAAAACGAAATTGTCGGCTCGGTTGAGCGTATAAATAAAGAAGCAAAAAAAGAAATATCCACTGCCGAAAAACTATTAGCTTTAGAAGAAAAAAGATTAAAGGCAAAGCGCGCGCATGAGACCGGACCTGGCGCATTTGGCAATGGAATGACTGACGCTTTTAAAAGTATGCGCGACCAGGTTGCGACGATGGACTACGAACTCGGCCAAAGGATTCCATTCGCTTTCGCCGATGGCATGGCCAACGCAATGACCGAAGCGTTAAATGGTACAAAAAATATAAAAGACGCATTAACAGACGCCGCGATTAGTTTCCTTGGAATGATTCAGCAAGCGATGATGCAAAAAATGGCTTATCAAATGGTTGGAGCTATGGGATTTTCGCGCGGTGGAAATGTGCGCAACTATTCTCGTGGAGGAGGGGTGCCAGCAATGGTAAGCAATGGTGAATATGTTATGAGTCGCGAGGCGGTAAATAAATATGGCGGATCATTCATGCACGGAATGAATGCTGGTGGACGTATACCTGGATTTGCTGGTGGTGGATCGG
>JBMYPE010000302.1:0-2712 GCA_049600015.1 Kangiellaceae bacterium | reverse complement strand
AGCAATGGTGTGATAATCCAAAGAGTAGCGCCATGCGATAGCAAATAAAGTTTCACCCGGCGCGACTTTATGCTGAGAAACTTTATTCAGTTCACTTTGGTATTTTGAACCTTGCTGGGAATAGGCTTTGTCTGAGTTTCTGGATGTTTTGTGGTTGAGCGAGTAACGTAAGTCGTCCACAGGGGCAGGTAGGTGATTGCTACATGCAGCTAAGCAACAAATAAAAAAGAATAAACTAACTTTAGTTGACACGCTCATTTTCTAAGAATTTAGCCTTAAATGCCGAATAGTTTCACATCCTTCAATATCAACAATCAAAATCCAACTAAGTATCACTTAGCGTCGATCGTTAATGAGGTTTATTAACTATTAATTCTAACTATATGTTTTAAATCGATTTAATTTTTTCCTCTTAAATGTATTTGTACAATAAGTAACCTAGGATTGCAACTATAACAACGCCCCAACCTAAATAATCGATGATTTTATGGAGTTTTTCCTCCATTTTCTCTCCGCCCAGCCTAATTAAGTAGGCTACTAGATAGAATCTTCCCGCCCTGCCAAATAGCGAAGCGACTAAAAACGGAAGCAATGGCATAACTAAAGCGCCTGCGCTAATCGTTAAAAATTTGTATGGAATGGGAGCAAAACCAGCGACGAAAACAATCCATACACCATAATCTACAAACCAAGTGACGGCCATTTCATATCTTTGTGTGAGGCCCCAATCGGCAAGTAAAGGTTCGATAAAACTCTCAAACGCGTAGTAACCTAATAAGTAACCAAACAACCCACCTAATACGCTAGTTATGGTCGCAACCATTGCATAATGCCAAGCTTTTTCTAATCTTGCTAAACACATAGGTGCTAACATCACGTCAACGGGAATTGGGAATATCACTGATTCGAAAAAACTGATCACGCCTAAATAATAAGTTGCATGTTTATGCTTTGCCCACTTCAAACAAGCTTCATATATTTTTGTAAATATTTTCACGCAACAGTTCCTTCTAATAAAGGTACAAAGTTAACTTTTTCTATCATTATTTGTTCTAATCCTTGTTCCGTCTTTTGAAGCAATATTAATTCTTGCTCGCCACCTTCGACAGTTAATGGAATTAACATACGACCGCCAACAGCCAGTTGCTCAACTAGTTTTTGAGGGATATTTTCTGGTGATGCGGTGACAATAATAGCATCAAAAGGTGCGTTTTCTTTCCAGCCTAAAAATCCATCTCCGTGCTTAAAGGTGATGTTATTCAGCTCTAAAGACTTGAATCTTTCAATCGCTTTATCTTGAAGTTGTTTCAACCGCTCTATGGTATAAACCTGAAAAGATACCTGAGACAAAATACTGGTTTGGTAGCCACAGCCTGTGCCTATTTCTAGCACATTTCCCATTATCCCACTTTCTATTAATAACTCCGTCATTCTAGCGACAATGTATGGCTGTGAAATGGTTTGCCCCAAACCTATGGGCAAAGCGGTGTCTTCGTATGCTCTATGAGCCATGGCTTCATCTAAAAACAAATGTCTGGGTGTGGATTCCACTGTTTCTAATACTGACTCTTCTTTTATGCCCTTTTCACGTAATCGCTCAACTAAGCGGCTCCGTGTTCGTTGCGAAGTCATTCCGATGCCGGCAAATTTTTTATTATTCATCTCGTCGTCTTCTAATATTCATTAATCTTTTATTATTTTCGTGTTAACTTTCTAAAATCCATTCGTTCAGAGGTTTTAAACTATCATGGTGAGTCAAATCCACAGTCAATGGCGTTATTGAAACAAATCCATCTTCAATCGCTTTAAAGTCGGTCATCTCTCCGGTATCTTCCGGTTCACTCGGAGGACCAAACCAGTAAATCTTATTGCCTCGAGGATCATCACTAGCAATCACTGTATCCTTTCGGTGGCGACTTCCTAATCTTGTTATGCGCATCCCTTTAATCTCTTCAAATGCGAGATCTGGAATATTGACATTGAGTATAATATTTTTAGGTAAAGCATGTTGGACAATTTTGTTTTTCAAAATTGCCATCACCTTTGCCGCCGTTTCATAGTGCTTGCAGTCATGACTTGCTAAGGAGATGGCGACCGATGTGTAACCCAACGAGCGCCCCTCCATAGCCGCGGCCACCGTACCTGAGTAGAGAACATCGTCCCCTAAATTAGCACCTCGATTGATTCCTGCTATGACCATATCAGGCGGTTTTGTCATTATTCTATGGGTTCCCAAATGAACACAGTCACAGGGTGTGCCATTCACAGAATACTGATTTTTACTTTTTAAAGTAACTCTTAATGGTATATCTAGCGTCAGAGCCGCACTAGTTGCACTTCTATTTCTATCCGGTGCCACTAATGTTAAATCATTATCTTTATTCAGTTCTTCAAATAGCGTTTGAATCCCTGGCGCTTCTATTCCATCGTCATTACTAATTAATATTCTCATTATTTTTTTCTTTTATTAATTGGTGTTTTTGTTTGCTAAAGACATATCTTCAAAATCAACTAACTCTCGGAGTAACACAGTCGCATAACTACCGGAACTTAAACTAAATCGAAAAGTCGCGGTATTCCCGTCTTGATCACAATGTAAATTTCTTGGGAAGACTCTATAAGCCCGTCGACTCGAATCTAGTTTGAGCTTTGATAAACCAACCATCCAGCTTTTCATATTCTGCAAGGCGCTTTGCTCACTTTCTTTTGCGT
>JBMYPE010000301.1:0-2723 GCA_049600015.1 Kangiellaceae bacterium | reverse complement strand
TTTTTTACGAATTGTAAAATCTCCAAATTTTTCAGCACTTGCTCTTGTTAATGCATAGTCTCTTAATATAGGTTCAAGCGACTCAAATATCTGATCTTCATTTATGTTTTCTTTGTAAAGCCTGTTCAATCTTTCGCCATTATGACCAGCGCCCAAATATAAGTTGTATTTTCCTGGCGCCTTTCCAACTAAACCAATTTCACCCAGAAATGGACGAGCGCAACCATTTGGACAGCCGGTCATCCTTAAATTAATTGGCTCTTCTTTTATTGAATATTGATCTAACATTGACTCTAAGCGTGTCACAAAATCCGGCAAATACCGCTCAGCTTCTGCCATAGCTAAAGAGCATGTTGGAAAAGCTACACAAGCTAACGAGTTTAATCTTGTAGGTGATTCAAATTGCCCAATACTGATGTTATATTTTGCCAATAATTTCTCGACATTTTTTTTATTTGTATTTTCGATTTTACTAATTATTAAATTTTGATTGGGTGAAATTCTAAACTCACCTTTATGAATTTTTGCAATCTCTAACAAGCCAGTAAATAATTGACTTGTCTTTGAATCAATAATTCTTCCGCTGTGAATATATAGAGTTAAATGCCACTCGCCATTTTCATCTTCCGTCCACCCGTAACGATCATGATTATTTTTAAATTCAAACGCTCGCTCTTTTGCTAGCTCAAAACCTTGATAGGCAAATAGTGTTTTCTTAAATTTATGAATACCCATTGAATCAATAGTGTACTTTAATCTAGCGTGCTTTCTAACCTCCCTATTTCCAAAATCTCGCTGAACTTTTACGACATTTTCGACCACAGCTAAAACTTGATCCAAATTACAGAACCCAATGCTAGTTGCGACTCTAGGATAAGTGGAATTATCACCATGAGAACTGCCCATTCCACCTCCAACAAATATATTAAAACCGACTAAGGCTTCATCCTCAACAATTGCTATTAAACCTAAATCATTAGCATAAACGTCTACATCATTATAAGGAGGAATTGCTATCGCTGTTTTAAATTTCCTTGGCAAGTAGGTTTGCCCATAAATAGGTTCGTTGGTTTGCTGAGTCGACTCTACCTTCTCACCATCTAACCAAATTTCATGATAAGCTTTTGTTTTTGGCAACAAGTGTTCACTTATTTTTTTAGACCATTCATAAACTTCGGCATGCAACTTTGATGTTTCAGGCAGAGGATTGCTCATCACATTTCTATTGACATCACCGCAAGCAGCAATCGTATCGAGCATTGATTGATTAATGCCAGCGATTGTAGTTTTCAAGTATCGTTTAAATACACCATGCCATTGGAATGCCTGTCTCGTCGTTAAACGTAAGCTGCCATTTGAATAGGTCTGCGCAAGTTCAGACATCTGTCTGTATTGTGTTGAGGTCGCTACACCACCAGGAACTCTTGCTCTAATCATAAATGAATGCAAAGGCTCCAACTTTTGTTTACGTCGTTCTTGCCTAAGATCTCTGTCATCTTGTTGATAGATACCATGAAATTTAATAAGCATGAGATCATCATCAGCGACAGCGCCGGTAACTTCGTTTTTTAAACTTGGAGTAATAGTACCTCGCAAATAATTGCTTTCGACTTTGATTTTTTCAACTTCTGAATGTCTCTTTTCATCAAACTGGCTTACTTTAACAACTTCGTGATTCAAGACAGTTTTTACATTCTTTTCGATTAAATTGGTCATAATTAGTACACATCTCTTTGGTATCTGTTGTCTTTTCTTAACTGTTTTAAATAATCATTTGCATCCTCTATAGTCTTGTTACCTTGCTTGCGAATAATATTTAAAAGCGCTTTTTCAACATCTTTTGCCATATGTTTTAGGTCGCCACATACATAAAAACAAGCACCATTTAAGTCTAACCATTTCCAGATTTCTTCTGCGTTTTGCAGTAGCTTATCTTGCACATATATTTTTTCTTTTTGGTCTCTAGAAAATGCAACATCAAGCTTGGTCAGTTTGTTATTTTTTAAGAGTTGTAACCATTCAGTTTGATAAAGAAAATCTGTATTGAAGTTAGGATTTCCAAAAAACAACCATGAATCACTCTTGTTCAATTGTTCATCACGTTCCTGTAAAAAAGATCGGAAAGGTGCTACGCCAGTTCCAGGGCCAACCAAAATAATAGGCCTATCTTCAACAGGAAGTTTAAAACGCGAGTTTTCTTCGACATAAATCAAAACAGAATCATCTTCTCGCAATGTTTGTAATAAATACTCACTAGCGGCTCCCCTTCTTACGCCATTTGCATTTTCACTTTCGTGTAGAGCCACTGTGATGTGAACTTCTTCTGGATTAGCTAATTCACTAGAGCTAATGGAATAAAGTCTGGGCTTTATTTTTGGTAGTAGGTTTACAAGAGTTTGTGCATCCAATTTGACTTCTGAAAGTTTTAATAAATCAGCGAATTGATGGGAGACAATATAATTCGAATACTCATTACTAATAATATTTTTTAGTGAGTTTTGTATATTCTCATCAACTTCTTGTTCAGAAGCTAGTCGAGCAACCTCTTTAATCGTATTTTTACTAAGCAAAGTTAGTTCAAGGTTTTGCTCTAAAGCACCTCTTAACGATTTACTTTCATCATTGATGAAAACTCTTTCTTCACCATTCAAGTTAACACTTGTAAGGATTTCATTAATCAAGCCTGAATTATTTTTCGCCCACACGCCTAATGAGTCACCCGG
>JBMYPE010000300.1:0-2733 GCA_049600015.1 Kangiellaceae bacterium | reverse complement strand
TAAACTCTAGGTGCTCTATCGTCTTCGTAAGCTTCTAACCAGCGAGCTGCGCACAAACACCACCGGTCGCCAGGTTTAATTCCGGTAAACCCAAATTCTGGAACAGGTGTTGATAGGTCATTACCTTTAAATCGAGAATATTCTAAAAACTCTTTACTTGCCTCGATGCAAACTGTATGAGAGCCTAAATCTTGAACATTTGTGTTACAACATCCATCCCTAAAAAAACCAGTTAGTGGGTCTTCACTACAAGAAATCAAAGGCTCATCAAACACATTGACTGATGGATCTGGTTCGAAATTATTATCCATTGCTCACTCCATTTTTTTCAAACCATGATTAATTTTTTTCATCATGGTTTAAAAGTTAACAATTAGATTATTTCTTTTTTCTTACTGGTGGTAAGTCTGTGCAAGTTCCTTCGTAAGCCTCTGCAGAAAAAGCGAACGACTCAGATAATGTTGGGTGTGCATGAACAGTTAATGCAATATCTTCCGCTTCACAACCCATTTCAATGGCTAGTCCCATTTCTGCAATGAGTTCACCAGCGTTCACACCAACAGCAGCAGCGCCAATAATTTGGTTGTTAGACTTATCATAGATTGTTTTACTAAACCCTTCAGTTCTACCAACACCGATTGCTCGGCCACTTGCAGCCCAAGGGAATGTACCAACACCAAAATCAATACCTTTTTCTTTTGCTTCTTTTTCAGTTAAACCAACCCATGCTAGTTCTGGATCCGTATAAGCGACACTCGGAATGCATTGCGGTTCAAAAGCATGCTTTTTACCAGCAATCACTTCTGCGGCCACGTGCGCTTCATGAGTTGCTTTATGAGCAAGCATAGGTTGACCAACTAAATCGCCAATGGCATAAATATTGGGCACATTTGTTTTTAGTTGCTTATCAACCGCTATAAAACCTCTTTCATCAACATTAACGCCTGCAGCTTGAGCGTTTAACAAATCACCGTTTGGACGTCTACCAACGGCGGATAAAATGCGATCATATCTTTGTGGTTCTTTAGGTGCTTTTTTACCTTCAAAAGTTACCCACAATCCGTCATCTTTCGCTTCAACTTTTGTTACGCTAGTTTCTAGCATGATTGAGTCGTATTGTTTTTTCACATAACGATGCAAAACTTTAACGACATCTTTGTCTGCAGCGGGAACCAATTGATCAAACATTTCCACAATTGAAATACTGGCGCCTAATGCTCTATAAACTGTTGCCATTTCAAGACCAATGATGCCGCCACCAATGACTAACATTTTTTCTGGAATGCCCTTTAATTCAAGAGCACCTGTCGAGTCCACAATACGCTCATCATCCGGTAAAAATGGTAATTGAACCACTCTTGAACCGGCAGCAATAATGCAGTTTTCAAAGTTGATGGTTTTCTTGCCATCTGTTGTCTCTACGTCAACAGAAGTGCTAGAAGTAAACTGTGCCGTTCCTTGCACAACTTGAACTTTACGCATTTTAGCCATGCCAGACAAACCTTTCGTGAGTTGTCCTACAACACCATCTTTGTATGCTCTAATTTTGTCAATGTCAATGTTTGGTTCGCCAAAAGAGACACCATGTTTTTCCATGCTTTTTGCTTCATCAATGACTTTGGCAGAATGCAATAATGCTTTTGACGGAATGCAACCAACATTCAAACAAACGCCGCCTAGCGTCGCATGTTTTTCCACTAAAACAACATTTAAGCCTAAATCAGCCGCTCTAAAAGCTGCGGTGTATCCACCAGGACCTGCTCCAATAACTAATACTTGTGCTTGAATATTGCTCATTCAATTTTCTCTCTTATTTATTTTCTTTCAAGTTTAAATTACTTTAATAAAACTCTTCGAATATCTTTTAAGGTTGCCGCTAAATGAACCACAAATCGCGCCGCGTCCGCTCCATCGATCACTCGGTGATCATAGGACAAGGACATAGGCAACATCATTCTAGGTTCAAAATCTTTACCGTTCCATACCGGTTGCATTTTATTTCGAGATAGTCCCAAAATAGCGACATCAGGCCATTTTACTATAGGGGAAAAAGCAGTGCCACCTATTCCGCCGAGTGATGAAATAGTAAAACTACTGCCTTGCATATCATTAGCACCTAATTTTTTCTCACGTGCTTTGGCACTAATTTCACCTAACTCGTCCGCTAACTGATAAACACCTTTTTGATCAACGTCACGAATTACGGGAACCGTCAATCCATCTGGCGTCTCGACAGCTACGCCGATATGATAGTATTTTTTGTATACCAATTCTTCGCCATCATGTGACAAACTTGAATTAAACTTTGGAAACGCTTTTAAACTATGCACTAAACCTTTCATAATAAAAGCTAATGGCGTTAAACGAGTTCCTTCTTTTAAAGCTTCCTCTTTAAGTGATTTTCTAAAAGCGTCAAGCTCAGTAATATCAGCATCTTCGTGTTGAGTAACATGAGGAATAGTGACCCAGTTTCTATGTAAATTAACACTGCTGATTTTTTGGATTCGAGTGAGCGGTTTATTTTCCACTTCACCCCATTTAGCATGATCAACTTTTGGCATTTCAATTGAACCGACACTACCAGTGGTTGCTGTGGCTTTTGGACGAGACAGTTCAAATTTAATATACTTTTGAACATCCTCTTTCATGATTCTAGACTTAATCCCAGTCCCTTTTACTTTGGACAAATCTGCGCCTAACTCTCGAGCAAAACGCCTAACCGAAGGACTTGCA
>JBMYPE010000299.1:0-2734 GCA_049600015.1 Kangiellaceae bacterium | reverse complement strand
ACATACTCTAAACCCTCTCATGGAAACTGCGCAAAAATGCATCAAATTCATTTTCCAATGCTTTAGCTCTAAATGGCGAAGAAATATCCGTGTGGGTTCAAAAAGCAATTACGGAGCAAGAAAAAGGCAATTCAAAAGTTGCATTAAATTTATTACAAGTCGCAAATAGTATCCAGCCTAATAACTCTGAAGTTTTAGTCAATTATGCTTATGTTAGTGAAATTGAAGGTGAAGTAACTCAAGCGGTTGAGCTGTATCGTTATTTTTTAAAATTGTCAGCCTCAGATCGAACTAAAGGTAAAATGCGTAGTGAAGTCATGTTACGTTTAGCACAAATCGCTTCAGCGCAATCTATGGTGAATGCCGACATCGAAGATAATATTGAGTACTAAATTATAGGCGACTAAATATGTATTTCATACACAATAATAGATTCAATTAATATAGGACGCACCTCCACACCAGAGATTATGAAAGCGTTTCTAATCTTAATTTATTTAAGAAAGAGATCATGTGTTCTGTGGAACTATTTTTAGCTTACATCGTGCTGCGATGAAATGAATTTAACTCAAACTTTAATTGATAGATGCCGATAAAAAATGGGTAACTGTCAGATCAAGTCTGAGCTAGTACAATATTTTAAGGGTTAGGAGCTTTTGAGTTTATTCCAACACCAACAACTTTACCATCAGGCTGCTCGCCTTTAACAATAATAATTTCAACTCTTCGATTGGTCGCTCTTCCTTCAGCTGTTTTATTATCGGCGATAGGTTTTGTTTCCGCGTATCCATTAATGACAAATCTTTCTTTTTTGAGTTTTCCGCTTTTTAATAACTCTCTGGTCACCGATGCGGCACGACCGCCAGACAACTCCCAGTTAGAACGAAAATATTCATCGTTGATGGGTAAGCTGTCTGTGTGACCTGCCACGCGTATTTCTCCATCGGTTTCGGTTAAGATTTGTTCTATTTTATTGATGACAGGTAAAAACTTAGCTTTTATGGTATCGGATGCAGACCCAAATGATCCTTTTTCTCGTATTCTTATAACGACATAAGCACCTTTTGCGAGGAGTTCGACTTGACCTTCAGAAATCTCAGTTGACATTTTACCTGCTATTTCTTGTGCTAAAGCTTCTGCTTCTTTGGCTGCTTGTGCAGCTGCTTCTTTGGCGGCTTGAACTTGTGCTAGAATTTCTTCGTTGGTTTGTTTGGGTTCATCGCTAGCCTTTTCCTTTGCATCAGCTCTGTCAGTACCAGGGCCTTCGCCCTCTTTCTCATTTTTCCCTTTTCCTTCGTTTTCTTCCTCTTCCGCTTCATCGAAATCTAAGGTTTCGCGAGTAACGTCTATAGTTTGTTGCATAACGGCTTCTATGATAGTTGGCATAGGCTTACCGGGAGAAAATTCCTTTGCAATAATGCTTGTGCCTTTTGGAATATCTCTCACGTGAACTTTGTTTTGTACACCAAATGCGAATTTCATAGAGCCAGCGATTTGCTTAAATTTGAGTACGTCCATTTCAGCAAAAGATAGCAACAAAACAAAAAAGCACATAAGCAACGCCATTAAGTCTGCAAAGGTGCCCATGTAGGCTGGGAGTCCTACCGGGGGGCAGTCACATTCTGCGTCATCACTCATTCTTATTCTTCCGCCGTTGGACGTTTACCTTCATTAAGGTATCCATGGAGAACTTGCTCTATTACTCGCGGATTTTGACCGGCCTGTATACCTAATAGTCCGTCGATCATTAAGGTTTTTGATATCTTTTCTTCTGTGTCTCTAAAGCCAAGCTTTTCAGCGATTGGAATACCCACCATATTCGCCATAATCGCGCCATATAGTGTGGTTAATAAAGCAACCGCCATTGCAGGACCAATAGATTTAGGATCATCCATATTTGAAAGCATAGCGACTAGTCCAACTAATGTACCAATCATTCCCATAGCTGGGGCTATGTCCGCCATAGATTTAAAAACAGAGGCGGCATGTTTGTGTCGCTCTGATGCCATGCCAACATCTTTTTCTAGAATTCCTCTAACCACATCACCATCATGCCCATCGACTAGCAAGCCGATGCCTTTTTTTAAGAAATCTTGCTCAATTGTTGCACCTTCTAGTGCTAACAAACCACTTTTACGCGCCATATCCGCTAACTCAACAATTTGAGCGATCAACTCTTCATTATTCACTGATTTAAAAGTAAGCACTTTCATGCCAGCACCAGCGGCACTTAAAAAGTCACCCAATGAATAGGTCATCATTACCACAAAGTGAGTGCCAACTACCACAATGAGTATTGATGGAACATCAATGAAAGTGATTATTGAACCACCCAGAACCATTGCCATGACAACCATTGCGATTGCGCCTAAAAGTCCAACCAGAGTTCCTATATCCAATGCATTTACCCTATTTGCTACTGCGTTATTCAACGCAAAATCTTATGAAAATTTCCTTATTAAAAGATTAGACAATATTTGTAACTATTCCAGTGAATCGGGGAATAAATAACAAAATATCGCAAAAAAACACCATTTCAAGAGAGATTACTGGGGAATCATTACGCAATGAATTCCCTTAGGTATAAAAATGCGAGACAATAGCAAAATAAATAAAATGACTAGTTTGAAATTTCATCATGGGAAAAAAAATAGAGAAGTCGGAGAGTTCAACTTTTGAAGCTCAGCTTAGTTCCTTGGAGCAAATTGTTCAAAGCCTAGAAGACGGTGAGCTA
>JBMYPE010000298.1:0-2740 GCA_049600015.1 Kangiellaceae bacterium | reverse complement strand
TGTTTTTTAACCACAGGTTTAATTCTCTCTTTAGTTATTTCTGGAAATCCATTCTTAAATTTAGCCCAGGTTAAATAACGACGAAGCACACCAAACTCATCAACTCCGAGCTCTCCAGATAAACCATACCAATGATAGTCTGGGAAAGCCTTCATAATGGGAAGCTGCGATATGATTTGGTAGGAATCAAAACCGAGCGCAAATAATCTGCCATTATTTTGTTTTAATAGATCTTTATCAATTGAGGTAAGTTTATTTCTTAGCGAGATCAAATCTTCTTGCTGGCTTAAATATAATGGGATATCGGAAAATTCAACGCCATTTAGGTCGTTTTCTTTTTTAATATTATAGGTGCCAGAAAAAACTCTTGAAGTTGCTATAACAGGTAGATCAAGCGCAAAGTAAAAATTTATGAATGGCTTAATTCTGCGAGCATTTTGCGCATTTGAAAATAAAAATACAACGTCTGCGTCTTTTCTTCTCCGCATTGTATACTCTATATTACGACCAAGCGTTTTTTCTAATTGATTTTTTCTTTTTATGCTGTCGCCAACTCTTAACATTTCTTGAACTTCATCATTAAGCTTTTTGATATCATCATATTCTTGAGAATCTATTAATTCACCGCCCAACTGCTCGAAGTAATTTTTAAAAGCAGATTTCGCTCTGAGGCCTAACTGATCATTCTTAACAAAAGTTAATGCTTTTCGATAGCCTTTTTCAAAAGCTCTATGTGCGGCTTGTATCGCTTCATCTTCTACAGGTAATCCAAACTGGTATATTTGATTATTAGGATCCTTTATTAACTCATCACTGGCTCTAGATTTATTCAAAAATAGAGTCGGTACCAGTGGCACGTCACTATTGATAATTTCGGCAATACTTTTTTTATCGAGCGGACCAATAATAAAATCTGCACCATCATCGAGTGCTTGCTTGTAACTTGTTAATCCAGAGAGTGACTTAGCTGTATCGTAGAAATGCATACTAGCCATATCTTCGATTGATTCAGTTTGATATTGTGCGGCGATTAATCCACTCTGAATTTTTTTACCAGAAGTTGCAAACCGACCACTCAGTGGTAAAAGAACCGCGATTTGTTTTGGTGTCAATACTTCACTAGTTGCGACTAAACGTAAAGACTTTGGTTTATTAATTTGAGCTGGATGCAATGGGTAGCGTTTTTTCCATTGCTCTAGTTCTTTTATAAGAGTGGTAGGTTGGTTCCCCCACAATTTGTTCAGGTAAACAACTTCTAGCCAGCCGTTGATTCTACGAGAATTAAATCCACTGCTCATCGCTTTTAAAATAGGTAGTTCCATTTGAATGAGCGCTTGCCAAATTTGGTTATTATTTTCCTGTAGGACTAACGGATCATCAATCAAATCGTATAAATCAATTCGTTGTTTAGCGGATTCAAAGTAATTGTTATTTAACAGATAGCTTTTTGATAATGCCTGGCCATGTCGTACTTGCCATTTAATTGAATGTGCGGAAGGATTAATAATTTTATTAAATTGAGTTAAAGAAGATATTTGGCGCTCACTTTGTTCAGATGCAAGTAAAATTTCCCCATAATGAAGATAATAAGAATCTTTCATTAAGTCGCTTAATTGATTAACCTCTATATAGCTGAGCACTTCTAGTGCTTTTTCAATTCGATTTTCTTTTACTAACAAACCACTAGCTTGAAGAAGTAACGAATTGCGCTTTTCTTCGCTCGCTGAATTGGCTAAAAGCAACAATTCTTCGACATTTTGGTCAGTCACATCTTCAACTTCTACACTTTGTTTTTGGGCTGACCCACAAGCTAATAAAACAAATGAAAGAACTAAGGCTAGGAACGCATGACTTATTTTATTTATCATTTTGTATTCTAATATTTTGTTATAATACATTTTACTACACTCATTAGGCTGATTAACCTAAAAAAATATCTCTTTATTTATCCTGAGTTCAGGTTATTTAATAATCTCAATTTAACTAAAGCATGTCGAATTAAAACTATATGAAACTAGAGCAAAACTCAGCAAGTTTAGGTACATTGTATGTGGTAGCCACACCGATAGGCAACATGGATGATGTAAGCTATCGAATGCGTCACACATTAGCGAGCGTCTCTAAGATTGCAGCTGAGGATACCCGCAGAACTAAACGATTATTATCTCATATTGGCGTTGATACGCCATGTTTTTCCTTTCATGACCATAATGAGAGACAAAAGCTAGATTGGATAGTTCAGTTACTCGAGTCCGGCGAGTCTATTGCGTTGGTGTCTGATGCCGGAACACCGCTGATTAGCGACCCCGGTTATCCATTGGTCAGTGAATTACGCGCTAAAAGTATGAAAGTAGTCGCCATACCAGGGCCATGTGCATTGGTGACAGCTCTCTCTATTGCGGGTCTACCAAGTGATCGTTTTATATTTGAGGGATTTTTACCGTCAAAATCAGCCGCGCGCTTAGCATTATTGAAAACTAGAGCAAGTGAAACGTCAACCAGTATATTTTACGAATCCTCTCATCGAATTTATGCCTGCTTAAAAGACATGCAAGAAGCATTTGGTAATGATAGGCGTGTAGTGATTGCGAGAGAATTAACTAAGACTTTTGAAACAGTGCTTGATTCGTCATTAGAAAAATTATTAAAAATTCTTGAATCCGATCCAAACCAAAGCAAAGGAGAATTTGTAGTGATGGTGAAAGGGGCTGTGAAAAAGCATCAAGAATTGAGTGACGCC
>JBMYPE010000297.1:0-2765 GCA_049600015.1 Kangiellaceae bacterium | reverse complement strand
GAAAGTGAGTTGACTAAGATAAGTTTGTACTTTTTTGTCTCTACTAGAGTCTTTATCTTTTATATCCTTACTAGCTATCTCTTTTTTAATCGCACTAAAATTATTTCTTATTGCAGATTGATCAACATAATTTCCAACCAGTTTATCGTCAATCAAACGAAGGCTAAATTGATTAACTCCCTTCATTCCAAGCTCACTTAAATTAGCCGTAAATTGAACTGCATTATCATTTCTTGAGCTAACTTTAATAGCTGCCTTTTTCTCTCCATCCACAAAATCTCCTGATACCTTGCCGTCTTTATCATTCAATTTTAGAGAAAGTGCTTTTGTACCCATTTTTATTTCATATTGCCCAGCAAAAGAAATGGAATTGATAGGAGAAAATAAAGTTTCTTTTCCTTGCATCCAAACACTTTTTATTTTTCCTTTTTCAAATAAATTTCCATCTGCTACCACTAAGTCAGCAAACATTCCTGCTCTAATTTGACCTGCTTGTTGTTCAATGCCCGCAAGTTTTGCAGGAACCGTTGTAAGAGCTGCCAACGCATCTTTTTCAGAAAGTCCGTGTTTCACTAATGTTTTAATTTTATCCCAAAATTGATCTGACTTTTTTAATCCATGTTGAGTAAAAGCAAATGGGATTTTATTTTTAGCCAAAACTGCTGCGTTAGTCGGCGCTCTTTCCCAGTGCCGAAGCTCACCTAATGAAACATCTAACTGAGACTCATAACTACTCACATCAGATTTGGCTGGTAAATTAAGTGGTAAAATAAAAGTTGAGTTTGTTTTCTTAATCTCACTAATTCGTGCGTACTCATGGCCATCTGCTATAAAACTAGTTGGCACTTTAAATTGATCGAATAATTTGTCAGCTCGCATAGTTGAAAGATAGTCATCAGCATTAAATATCAATCCAGTTTGCTTAATTTCAGAAATACCTTTTAGTGCAGTATTATATTCAACCAACTCGCCAGTATTAAGATTGTCAGTTTTACCTCTCGCCACTTCATACCAGTCAGAATCGCTAAGAGTTTGACGAATTAAAGCAATACTGCCCATTAACGAGCTAGGATATTCTTGCTTTGAACTACCTTTATCAAAAGAGCCAAAGTGACTTGCATGTGAATTGTAAATTAAATCATTCGGAAGGCCTTTCGCTAAAGACACAGTCACACCTTGCCCTTGAAAAATGCCATCTAATTTAGCTGTTTGAACCGCAGTAAAACCATTTTTTGTAAAACTTTTTGCCGTTTTAGTATCAGGTTTAAATTGATCAACCCAATTAATCTCAGCATGAACCGCATTATTCCAACCATTTCCGCCTTTACGATCTCCTGTATATTTTGGTCCTTCATCTGCGCTCGGAGCTTTAGGTTTATCTTTAGGAAAAACGTAATTGCTGTATGGATCGATAAAGCCGGGATAAATCAGATGTGAAGTTAAATCCACCTCAGTGGCACCCGCTGGCACTTTGCCTTTTGATTTCACGCTGATAATTAGCCCATTATCAATAACCAATGTTGCATCCTTTATGGATTTTCCGGGCTCTACAAAAACTGTAGCGTGAGTTAACGCAAAGTGATTTGAGCTTCGATCATGGATACCGTAAACATGGCTTGTTTGATCCGCATAGACACTATTCGCTCCAAGAGCACTCAAAGTAGCAGATAAGAGCGTTTGGGTAAGTTTCTTCATGAAATTTATTCTCTTTATTATGTGGTTGGTAGCCAGCAAGTTTCTCACAATATTATAGTATTTGCTAATATAAGAAAATGCATACATCCTTTTTATAACTAGTTGTTTTTGTTAATTTATTAAATGCAATTAAACTGAAAAACACAAATATTTACAATTTGAAGTTCGTCCAAGTAGTTAACTAGATAGATACAAATAAAGCCTAGTTTGCCTTAATTCTATCCTTGTATTTGCATTATTACTTTCCATTCGTTTACCTAGAGCCGGTTATTAATTTTTAACTTAACAAAGAGGTAAATCACATGCAAACAGTGACAAAAATTTCTCATCCACAATTTCCGTCTGACACTCATTGGGATGTGGAAGGCGTTAAAGCAGCTGGATTATATACTTGGTTTAAAGAAATCAGCGAAGAGCTTGATAATAGCTGGGTCGTAGTTGATGGTAAAAAAATGCTGATGATGGGAGGATATTCATATCTAGGCCTAAATAAAAATGAAGCGATTGAACAAGCAGCCATGATTTCGATTGGGCGTTATGGCACAGGAATGAGTGGTTCACGTTTTTTAGCTGGAAGCACCAGTGTGCATGCAGAAGTTGAACGTAAGGTAGCAACACTGCATAACAAAGATGCGGCAATGCTATTAACTAGTGGTTATTTGGCGAATGTTTCCACCATTAGCGCTTTACTCAAAAAAGGTGACTACGTTATCTGCGATAAATTAAATCATGCCAGCATAATGGATGGCGCACGCTATTCTGAAGCCAACTTTTTAAGGTATAGACACAATGATCCATCTCATCTCAAAGTGATACTCAATAAAATTCCCGACAATGCAAGAAAGCTCGTAATCACCGACAGTGTTTTTAGCATGTGTGGCGAAGCCGCTGACTTACCCAAAATCATTCACATTTGTAAACAGTTTGATGCCGCGCTCATGGTTGATGAATGTCATTCAATGTACGTCTTAGGCAAAACCGGTGGAGGCATTGTTGAATATTTTAATCTTGATCCAAAAGCGATACTCAGAGCTTCAATTACCGCATCACACAAAGAAGCAGATCTTTTT
>JBMYPE010000296.1:0-2796 GCA_049600015.1 Kangiellaceae bacterium | reverse complement strand
AATTTTTAACTTTCGACAAAAGCTCTTTCAACCACGTAGTCTCCCTGAATGCCTTTTTTTCGACTTTCTTCAAATCCTTTTTCGTCGAGTATCGCGCAGGTATCTTTAAGCATAGATGGGCTACCGCATAACATGACTCTATCTAATTTAGGATCTAAACTTGGTAATCCAAGTTTTTCACACAGTTTACCTGTTTGTAATAAGTCAGTGATGCGCCCTTGATTTTGATACTTCTCTCTTGTTACACAAGGGTAATAGATGAGCTGCTCTTTTATCATTTCACCTAAATATTCATGTTTAATTAAATCTTCCGATAGCATTTTGTGGTAGGCAACCTCATTCACAAAACGCACACCATGAAACAAAATCACTTTCTCAAACCTGTCATAAGTTTCTGGATCTTTAATAATACTTAAAAATGGCGCTAATCCAGTTCCAGTACCAATAAGTAATAAATTTCGTCCGTCTCTCAGGTCATCAATCACTAATGTTCCTGTGGGCTTGCTGCCAATCAATACCTCATCACCTTTTTTTAAGTGTCTTAATTTAGAGGTTAATTCGCCATTTTCCACCTTAATGCTAAAAAACTCTAAATGCTCTTCATGGTTTGCACTAGCTATCGAGTAAGCGCGCATTATGGGTTTAGAGTTTTCTTGCTCTAATCCAATCATAATAAACTCACCATTTCTAAACCTTAGCCCCGCATCTCGTGTGGTTCTAAATGAAAATAGAGTTTCATTCCAGTGAATGATGTCTGTCACGGTTTCTGTGTTATATTTTTTGCTCATTACGATTAGTTACATGCCTAAAATTTATGCAGGGCATTTTACTTAAATTTAATTTAAAAAGCCAAGCAACAACGAACACTTGCTCGCTTTTATTGAGTTAAATCAAAAGGAATATGAAATTATCGTGCACCACAAGTTAAATGAAGGTTATAACTTGAAAAGTTTGGAAATACCCCAATAAAACTTAGAATAAGTGCACCATTCAATAATCTAAGGATCTTCAATTGGAACAATATCGCGGTACCACTATCTTATCTGTACGTCGTAACGGCAAAGTCGTGATTGGCGGTGATGGTCAAGTCTCAATGGGAAATACAGTGATGAAAGGCAATGCGCGGAAAGTGCGTCGCTTATATCACAACCAAGTTATTGCTGGATTTGCTGGAGGAACAGCAGACGCTTTTACTCTATTTGAACGGTTTGAAGCAAAACTTGAGAAATACCAAGGTAAGTTGATGCGCTCTGCAGTGGAGCTAGCAAAAGACTGGCGAACGGACAGAATGTTAAGAAAACTCGAAGCATTGCTTGCTGTCGCTGATAAAGAACATTCACTCATTATTACAGGAAATGGCGACGTAATTGAACCAGAGGATAGTTTAATGGCCATTGGTTCTGGAGGTCCTTTTGCACAATCTGCCGCTAGAGCTCTGTTAGATAAAACAGACTTAAGTGCTAAAGAAATTGTTGAGTCAGGACTAAAAATTGCGGGCGATATATGCGTTTATACAAACCATAACCACACTATTGAAGAACTTGACTGCGACTAATGCTCAAATATAAATGAGTATTTTTTAAATTATTATTTTCTTTTATACCTATCAAATTTGGAAAACTAAATGTCACAAATGACTCCACGTGAAATTGTACACGAACTTGACAAACATATTATTGGTCAAGCTGATGCAAAAAAATCAGTTGCTATCGCTTTAAGAAACCGCTGGCGCAGAATGCAAGTCAAAGATGATCTGCGAAATGAAATCACGCCAAAAAATATTTTAATGATTGGCCCTACAGGTGTCGGAAAAACAGAAATTGCGCGCAGACTTGCTAAATTAGCCAATGCACCATTTATCAAAATTGAAGCGACCAAATTCACCGAAGTTGGATACGTGGGTAGGGATGTAGAGTCTATTGTCAGAGATCTAGTCGATTCATCATTTAAGATGCTAAGAGAACAGGAGCACAATAAAGTTAAAGCACGAGCTCAAGAAGCGGCTGAAGAAAGAATTTTAGATGCTCTTTTACCGCCTGCAAGAACTTTTGAAAATGAACCTCAAGATGGGACTGGTGGAAGTTCAGTTTCACAATCGAGTGATTCTGCTGCTCGGCAAATGTTTAGAAAAAAACTACGAGAAAAGACAATTGACGATCAAGAAATCGAAATTGACTTGAATGGACCAAGTGTTGGCATTGAAATAATGGCGCCTCCAGGAATGGAAGACATGACCAACCAACTACAAGACATGTTTCAAAATAGCGCACCAAAAAAATCTAAAAAACGAAAAATGAAGATAAAAAATGCGTTTACTTTGTTAACAGAAGAAGAAGCTGAAAAATTAGTTAACCGTGACGAGCTAAAAAGTAGAGCGGTAGAAGCGGTAGAAAATAATGGAATCGTTTTTCTTGATGAAATTGATAAAGTTGCTAAAGGCAATCAAGGTGGCAGTGGTGAGGTATCTCGCGAAGGTGTGCAAAGAGACTTACTCCCGTTAGTTGAAGGTTGCACCGTTTCAACAAAGTATGGAATGATTAAAACCGATCATGTTTTGTTTATCGCATCAGGAGCATTCCATCTTTCAAAACCATCAGATTTAATACCAGAATTGCAAGGTCGATTACCCATTAGAGTAGAACTTCGATCTTTAACTGCCGATGACTTTAAACGAATATTAACAGAGCCAGATGCAGCGCTAACCAAACAATATGTCGCATTAATGGAAACAGAAAACTGTGAAGTTGAGTTTACTAGTGATGCAATTGAAACGATTGCAGAAGTTGCTTGGCAAGT
>JBMYPE010000295.1:0-2808 GCA_049600015.1 Kangiellaceae bacterium | reverse complement strand
ATTGAGGAGCAGTTGGTTTAATTTGGAAATGCAAATTGATTACTCAAAATATACACATGCTGAACTTTTGGATGTTTTTGAAAATATAGACGCTGAAAAATATCCAGAACGTTACAAAGCGATTGTTGATGCAATTAATGAAGTTGAAACCAAAAAATGGGAAACAAAAGAACACAATAAATTTGTAGCAAATCCGGACGAACCGGTCGCGAAATTGACCAATTGGATGCCGTTAAAAGCAGGTGGTTCTAACTTTAAAACACATAGGCTAGAGTCTCATTCAGCTAATAAAATAACTTTTGTGCCGACGTTAGGTCTATATTTTTTTTCTGTAATCTTTTCTACGATTTCAGTTATCGCATTTTGGCAGTTTTCAGAACCATTCAGATTGCATGAGCTCATTTCTATTAAATTTGAAAACTATTTTGCTATCGCAATTAGCTTGTTCTTCATTTTTTCTAGTGGTTGGTTAGTTATTAATCTTTTTAAACAAACTGTATTTGATAAAACATCTGATTTGTTTTGGAATGGTTGGAAGAAGCCTCCTAGATTTGTAGACAAAACAAAACTAAATATTACAAGACTTAATCGTATTTATGCATTGCAAATAATCTCTGAATATTGCCCACGCAATAAAGGTAACGATTATTACAGCTACGAGTTGAATTTAGTTTTAAAAGATGGTCAACGGATCAATGTTATTGATCATGGTGATTATAATGCACTATGTATTGATACGAATGTATTGGCAATATTTTTAGATGTTCCGGTTTGGGAGTCTATTGATGAGCGAAAACAAAGTTGGCTGGAGAGACTGTTTAATTTTAGGTTTGGTTAGTTAGGAACAAAATTTTTCACACTTCAATGGAAAAACTGGAAACCTTGTATGAAACTTGCGATCAAATTATTCAGTTGGTTACTATTGCTGACTTTTGTAGGCGTTGTCATATTTAGCGCTTTACATTGGGTTCCTGATCGTTCAGTGGAAGAATTGAAAACGCGCTGGACAAAGCCCTCTTCACAATTTATTAAAATTAATGGTATGCAAATACATTTCTTAGACGAAGGACCACGTGATGATTTAACTCCGATTGTTTTACTTCATGGCACAAGCTCATCTTTACATACTTGGGATGGTTGGGTGGACGTCTTAAAGGACGAGCGTCGAGTTATTCGTTTTGATATGCCAGGCTTTGGACTCACTGGGCCGTCTCCAAAAAACGACTATACAATCGAATCTTATTCTCAAATTGTAATTGCCGTATTGAAAGAACTCCAGATAGATAGATTCATCTTAGCGGGCAATTCATTGGGAGGATATGTGGCATGGGCAACAGCCATCTTTCACCCTGACCAAGTCGAACAATTGATACTTATTGACTCAAGTGGTTACCCATTTAAAGCTCAATCTGTTCCTATTGGTTTTAAAGTTGCGAATATACCTGTACTAAACAGGTTGATGGAATATGTATTGCCAAAGGGAATTATTGAAAGTAGCCTTAAGAATGTTTATGGGAATCCCGAGTTAGTCACACCTGAACTAATTGATCGTTACTTTGACCTTACTTCTCGCGCTGGCAACCGAACAGCTTTGGTTGAACGCTTTCGTCAAACACGACCTAGCTCGCTGGCTAACAAAGTATCCCAAATCAAGGTGCCTACACTTATATTATGGGGTGGTCGCGATAACCTTATACCTGTTCAATACGGCAAACGTTTCCATAAGGAAATTGTGGGTAGTAAGTTAGTAGTTTTTACAGAGCTTGGGCATGTGCCGCATGAAGAGAATCCAATAAAAACAGTCACAGCAGTTAAGGAATTTCTTGCACAGAAAAATAAGTTATGACAGTTTTATACTCTATTTTGAGAAATTGGAATTGAAGTCTAACTAATATAGCTCTCATTCGAAAAAATAAGCATTCAACTTTAAAAATTAAAACTCATCCTTAGAATCATCTTTAGGCAGTGGCACTAGAGATGATAGTAAGAAACCTGCAACCAGTGAAATACCAATAACACCAACATCAAAAGCGGTGGATAAACCAGCGACCACATCTTTCTCGACCAATGCAATAATTGAACGATAACCAACAGCGCCGGGAACCAAAATGATAAAACCGGGCATCATGATCATGGCGCCAGGAATATTGAAGAAATGACTCGCAAATTTTGCGAGTAACCCTACCACTATCGCTCCAGCAAAAGCACCGAGTGAGGAGCCTAAAAATTTAGTCGCGAAATAAACTGTAGTAAAGGCAGAAAGAGATGACAATAAAAACCAACCAGCATCTTTTTTACGAGCCGAGAAAAGTGGTACAAGCGCTAATGCTGCAATACCTGCCGCTAACCAAATACTCCAAAGTTCCACTGGTTGAACGCCTGTACTAGTTGTTTCAAACCCTACTCGATTTGCTATCTCGATTCCTAGCGCGCTCCCGAAAGCTAATTGAATAAAGATGGTCATGGTTCCAGAGAGGCGAGCTGTTCCGGATACTAAATTTTGTGTGGCTAGCTCGGCAAGAGCGATGGTTAAAGATAATCCTGGCAATAAAATAATTAATCCAGAAATTATGACAACAGATGTTACAACTTGTAGATCTAACCAGTGGTTAATTGAAAGTGCGGAAAATGTGGCTATAAAAGAACAAACAGCGGGGAGTAAATGATCGAGAAAGGCTTTGCGTTTTGATGCTACAGCGACCAGCCCAACTATTAATCCAATTGAGAAAGATAGTCCCATATCATTTATGCTGCCTGAAAATATTCTCGCGATACAAGCTGAAACAACAGCAAAAGCCAGAACAATGA
>JBMYPE010000294.1:0-2830 GCA_049600015.1 Kangiellaceae bacterium | reverse complement strand
GGATCTACTCGCTCATACCATTTTAGAATCACAAGTTTTGCCTGTTGGCATAGTGACTTCCGCAATCGGTAGTTTATTTTTCTTTGTTATTTTAAAAACAAAAAATCGACTTTAATTTTTAGGAAGTGAACATGAAGTATGAAGTTAAAGCAATAAATATAGAGCTAACAAAAAAAATACAAACTAAGTTAGATGGTAAAACAAAACCTCAAGGCTCATTGGGACAGCTTGAAGATCTTGCTATGCAACTTGCATTAATTCTAGGCAAGCCAATTGCAGTGAGAAAACCAGTGATGTTGGTATTTGCTGGTGATCATGGTATCGCAAATGAAGGAGTCAGTATCGCCCCTTCCGAAGTAACTCAATTAATGGTGACTAACTTTATAGAAGGCGGCGCTGCGATTAATTGCTTTTGTAAAACAAATGAAATTGATTTACATGTGATTGATGCAGGAATATTAAAGCCAATTAAGCATCCAAAATTAATATCACAATCATTAGGGCTAGGCACAAATAACATGGTGACTGAAGCGGCAATGTCCATACACCAAGTTGAAAAAGGTATTCAATTAGGCGGTGAAGTCGTTCTGCAAAATATAAAAAATGGTAGCAATATTTTTGCGTTTGGTGAAATGGGAATTGGAAATACTTCATCTGCATCTGCTATTCAATGTGCACTAATGGATTTAGCAGCAGAAGATTGTGTTGGAAGAGGCACAGGCATTAGTGATGAGCAATTTGAGAGAAAAATAGTGTTAATTAATCAGGCACTTTCATTTCACAATGCTCGAATAGAAAATCTATACTCCAATCCTTTTGAAATAATGGCGTCTTTTGCTGGGTTTGAAATAGTGCAAATAGTTGGTGGCATGTTAAAAGTTGCTCAACAGGGAAAAGTTATTTTAGTTGATGGTTATATTGCAACCGCTGCGGCCATGCTCGCAATTAAAATCAACAACAACTGTAAAGACTATATGATATTTTGCCACGAGTCTGCCGAGAAAGGTCATCAGTTAATGTTAAATCAACTTGCTGTAAAACCAATACTTAATTTAGGGCTTAGGTTGGGCGAAGGTACTGGCGCGGCATTAGCACTACCTCTAATTAAAGCCGCAGTTAGTTTTTACAATGACATGGCAAGTTTTGCAACAGCGGGTATTGAGCCGGTTTAAATGGAAAAACAAACGTTAAACAAACAACTCAATCTAGTTTTGATTGCGATTGCTTTCTTTACTCGTATACCTGTACCTAAATCAGTCGATTTTAGTCAACAAAACCTCAACCATGCCAGTCGCTACTTTTCATTAGTTGGCTGGTTAATCGGTATTCTTTGTTCATTGGTTTTAGTTTTGTCTTCTTCTATTTTTACCATGGAAATTGCGATTATTATTTCAATGGTGTTTTCTGTTTTTCTCACAGGTTGTTTTCACGAAGACGGATTAGCAGATACCTGTGATGGTTTTGGCGGTGGCTGGGAAAAACAGCAAAAACTTTCTATTATGAAAGATTCTCGCCTAGGTACTTATGGCGCAGTTAGTATTTGGTTTGCACTTAGTTTTAAGTTATTGTTATTAGTTCAAATTTACAATGTTTCAATTCAATTGATCATGTTTGCAATCATTGTCGCTCATGTGCTCAGTCGAAGTTTTTCGACCTTAATGATTTATTTTCTTCCTTACGTCAGTGATGAGGAACAATCAAAAGTTAAACCTCTTGCAGAAAAATTATCCTCTAAAGATTTATTGATCAATTTGTCGATTGGCTTAGCAAGTTTGGTTTTTATTTTTGAACAGGCTTTATACGTATTATTTTTCTTGAGCCTAGCCTTTTTTACGCTTAAATATTTATTCCAGAAACAAATTGGCGGAATTACTGGCGATACATTAGGTGCTGCACAGCAAGTTTCTGAGTTAGTGGTTTACTTAGTCCTAATGGCTTCATTGAGTCAATCGGGAGCAACACTGTGATTAAATTAATTTTAGGTGGTGCACGTTCAGGAAAGAGTAGTTTTGCAGAAAACATTGCAAAAACTAACCACAAAAATGTTTGTTATATCGCAACAGCGACAGCAGGCGATAATGAAATGGCGGATAGAATTGCTCACCATCAATCAACTAGACCGAAGCATTGGGATCTAATGGAAGAACCATTTTACCTGAGTCAATCAATGCGTAATTTGGAAAATTTTCGGGGCACGGTTTTGATCGATTGCGTGACTCTCTGGTTATCCAATTGGATTTGTCTTGTCGATCAAGAACCAAATAAATTAAATGATTGGCAAGATGAACGTCAAAATTTTCTGGATGCCTTAGTCACTTCAAGATCAAAGGTTATTATTGTCAGTAACGAAGTCGGAAGTGGAATAGTCCCTATGGGTGAATTAACGCGGCAATTTGCAGATAACGCGGGTTGGCTAAATCAAAACTTAGCTGAAATCGCAGATCAAGTCACGCTAGTTGTTGCTGGGTTACCTTTGTTACTAAAAGAGAACAATCATCATGTTCAAGGTGGCGAACAAAAATGTTAACTCAAATTATGTTAATTCGTCATGGTAAACCCACGCTCGAAAACTGTTTGCTCGGTTCTACTGATTGTACATTAAGTTCCGATGGCATCAGACAACTTGAAACTGCAACGACTAGACTGGAAAAAATTAGCAAAATCATATCGAGCCCTTTAAAAAGGTGTTCGGAATTCGCATCAAAATTCTCAGAAAAGCATCAGTTAGATTTATCAATTGATGACAAATGGCAAGAATGCGATTTTGGTGATTGGGATGGTATGAATTACGCGCAGCTAGCTGAACAATTTCCAGAGGCTTACCATCACT
>JBMYPE010000293.1:0-2831 GCA_049600015.1 Kangiellaceae bacterium | reverse complement strand
TATTTCTTCGGTGGACTCTTGAGTACGCGAGGCTAAACTTCTCACTTCATCAGCGACTACTGCAAATCCTCGACCAGACTCTCCCGCTCGGGCAGCTTCTATTGCAGCGTTAAGCGCTAGCAAATTTGTTTGATCTGCAATTGTTTTAATCACTTCCACAATTCCATTAATATTGTCGCTACTTTTGGCTAACTTTGCTATGACCTCACTGGCAGATAAAACCTCCGTCGAAAGCGAATTCACTTCCTCAACCGCATTCGCTAAACTGTCTTTGGTTCGATTCACATTATCAACAATATCGGCCACATGACCATCAGAGTCAGTGGCGAGCTGAGCAACATCATTCACCGTACAAGACATCTGATTCATTGCGGTAGCCACTTGCTCTATTTCGTTACTCTGAACTTCACAACTATATTTAACATTAGCAGTATGATCTTCAATCATTTTCTGGTTAGCTTTCTGTTGCTTTGCCATATCATTGATTGTTGCTGCCAAACTATCATTTTCGCTACGTGGCTCCATGTAAACATCTGTATTGCCGGAAACAATTTGTTCACAAAATCGGCAAATTTCTTGATAAGAAAAAATGACCTTATCCAAGCTCAATTCCACCATGCCAAATTCGTCGGTATTTTTAGTTTTTGGAATTGACTTTAAGCTCGATGAATCATTAGATTTATTTTGACCTTGTGACAAAAACTCTCCTTTTGATAAACGTTCCGCTTCTATCATCAGTCGATTGATACGATCATTGGTGCGGTTTACGAACCAAAAAATGATCAAAAGCAAAGCAACAATGCCAACAATCGCTATTATCGCAGTTTCTTTAAGCTCCGTTTGCATTGGGGTTAAAACCGCTGACTCACTTTCGCGAACAATTATCAACCAATCACCGGTAGTGATCTGTTTTGCAATGTAATAATGCTGTTGATTATCAGTCGGATCTTCAAGCAAAGTGAGGGAGTGTTCACGGCTATTAGATAAAGTTGAAAAAATATTTTTATATTGAGTTTCACTAATCGACTTAGTTTTTAACTTATCACTCAAATAAGTAGTCGCTATAAATCGGTTTTCCCTACTCAATAAAAATATATCCCGATTAGTTTGTTTTTTGATTTGTTGTAAAAATTGAGCAATGTCTGTCAGAGCTCGATCAACACCAGCAATCCCGACAAACTGCCCATCTCGAATAATAGGGAAAGTTTGTTCAACGATCATTTTACCTTGATAAACGTATGGTTCTGTCACTAAGGCTCTTGGCGTTTTGTCTGCTTCATACAAACGTCTCACACCAGCATAGTATAGACTTGTCTCCATATCGACTAGAGGCGCAATTAATAATTTGTCCCTATCCTCAATATCACGGTGCCAATAAGGTAAAAAACGCCCTGCTTTATCCGTAATTTTGTCAATGTGTGTTGAATTTAGAAATTCGTCATCTTTCAAATCAGCATTAGGTTCATAACCAAAATACGCACCGGTAAAACTCGGATTTTCGGCAAGTACACGCTTTGCAAAATCACTTGACTCTATACGCTTGCCAAAAAGTGATGTTTGTTGAGTGAGCGCCATTAGTTTGGCTGTTTGAACCGCTTTCGAGTTACGTTTTTCTATTTCTAATGCGACTAAATCGGCCGTTTCTTTGATTGATAACTCTTCTTGATGCAACGCACTGACATAACTATTGTATGAGGTAAGAATTACAATACTCGAGATTACGAGTATTGTAGGTACCATAAAGTACAAAAACATTTTACCTTTTAAACTAGAATAAAAAGTAATTTGACCATCAGGCATAATAGAGATTACCACTATTTTTTTATTTAACAATGAAACGCTAGTTTGCGTTCTTTTTGTCACTCAAAGAGATACTTTAAATATAGTAGAGAAAATGATATTTTCCATAATTTCATTTGTTGCATTAAAGTAAGAATTTGTTTGCTCACATTGGTTAGGATTAAATTTTAGATAAACAAAAATTTATTTGAGTATAGCTTCAACCTCTAGTAATGTGCGCTTATAACATTTAGGCATAGCGTACAATAATAATGACTCAAACTAAGCGCGTATATATCGCATATACCGGTGGCACAATCGGCATGAAACCAAGCGAGAATGGTTTTGTGCCAGAAGCTGGATATTTTACAGAGCAAATCAATAAATTGCCTGAATTATCTTATCCAGAGATGCCTGAAGTGGTCGTTCATGAGTATGCCAACCTCATCGATTCATCCAATATCACTCCTGAAGATTGGTACAGTATTTCCGCCGATATAAAATCTAACTATGATGATTTCGATGGCTTTATCGTTCTACACGGTACAGATACTATGGCTTATACAGCTTCTGCATTATCCTTTATGCTGGAAGATCTATCGAAACCAGTGATTGTGACGGGTTCTCAGATTCCTTGGTCACAAATGCGAACCGATGCTAGGGAAAACTTAATTACTTCCATATTACTGGCGTCTAGTTATGACATTCCAGAGGTAGGACTCTATTTCCACAATCGTTTGTATCGAGGCAATCGTTCCAGAAAAGTTGATGCGAGCGGTTTTCATGCGTTTCAGTCGCCGAACTTCCCCGCATTAATAAAAGTAGGCTCTCAAATAGAAGTCAACAAAGAAATCCTTTTACAAGAGCCTTCAAACCCTTTAAAAATTAATAAAATCACGCCGCCCAAAGTCGTCGTTTTGACTTTGTTTCCGGGTTTTGCCGCATCAATGTTAGAAAGCGTCATTTCTTCTGGCATTCAAGGATTAGTGTTAATGACCTATGGCATGGGAAACGCGCCTAGCAGCCAGCCAGAATTTTTGGAGTTGTTAAAA
>JBMYPE010000292.1:0-2905 GCA_049600015.1 Kangiellaceae bacterium | reverse complement strand
AGTAAAACACCTGTCGAATATAAATCAGTTCTATGATCTAGTGCATGACCAACGACTTGCTCCGGTGACATATACTCGGGCGTCCCAATCACTTTATTTCGCCTCACCTTTCCTTGGTTTTTGCTATTTGCATTGTTTCCTTCATTAAAATTATCAATCGCCTGCGCAATACCAAAATCCGTTAACTTGGCAGTTTTTTTATCTCTTAGAATTAAAATATTGGCTGGTTTTATATCTTTGTGCACTAACCCTTGTTGATGTGCATAGTCTAAAGCTAACGTCATCTGCCCAGTAATATTTAGAGCAGTTTTTAAATCTAGTTTATTTTTTGATTTTAAAATTTCTTCTAAAGTAATTCCTTCTAGAATCTCCATAGCGATATAGGGAATATCATCTGTGATACCTACATCATAAATCGTCACAATGTTTGGGTGAGATAATTGTGCCGCTAATCGTGACTCACGAACAAAAGCTTCTCTAAAGGATTTATTTTGTGCTAAGTGAGGTCTCAACATTTTAATAGCTAAAAATCGATCGAGTTGCGGGTCAAAAGCTCTATAGACAAAAGCAGTTGAACCTCGGCCTACTTCCTCTAAAATTCGATACCGTCCTAAAATTCTTGGCTTGATAAACTCTTTTTTAGAAGCCTTTTTTCGAGGTGCATTTGCGGCGATCTGAGCTTTTTGTTTTTTGCTTAATACTTTTTTTCCTAAATTAATAGAAAGGGAGTGTTGAGAGGTTGGGTTTAAATCAGAACTATTTACTTTTTTGAGATTCGCTGTTTCTGTTTCTTTAAGCGAGCTTCTATTTTTTTGGTTTCGAGGTTGACTATTATCCACTGGGTTAGGCATTTAAATGAAAGATTAAGATCGAAGCAAATAAGATTAGGTTAAGAAAAACCAGACTAACGCACCCAGACCTGCGACACCAGCCACAATAAAAGGTAAATAGTTTTTATTGCTAGAAACTGACTCTTCTTCTCTATCATCTTCTACTAATGAAAAAACAAATTCACTACTGGCAAAAGAAACCATGTCACCAGGTTTTAAAATTTGATCGACGACTTTGTCACCATTAACAAAAGTACCATTAGATGAGAGTAAATTAAGAATTTTCCATTCGCCTTCTGATTGAATAACTTGCGCATGCATAGATGACACACTTGATTCAGTTAACACAATATCACTACTAGGACGTCTACCCACTTCAATTTTGTCTTTACGTAAAATGTATTGCTTTCCCACAACATCACTACTTACGCCGATAAGTGCAGGCATATTAGCGTTTTCAGATTGCGATTCAATAATTTCCTTAGCAACCATTTTATTAATTTCATCTACTTCAAAAACTTGTGTTCCTTGAGGCCCCATTTTTGAAACATCATCATCAGTTGACATCATTTATCCTCTTTAGATATTTTTGAGACTCTACTTGGTAAATCAAAATCATCATAAAACGCTAGCCACCAAACAGCGCTCTAATTCTCTCAATGAAACTTAAGCACTTTTTTATTGGTGAATCTATAATAATTACACTCACGTTATCTCTTCCGCCCGCTTGCTTTGCTGAATTAACAAGTCGTTGTGTTTTTTCTTCAATCGATTTTTTTGATTGCATAATTTCTGCAATTGCGGAGTCTTCAAGTTCATCACTCAAACCATCGCTGCATAAAATTAATTGTTGATTAGCGTCCCATTCGTTTTCGTACTCACCCACTTCCACATCATCTATTTCTGTCGAACCTAAGCATTGAGTAATCATATGTCTTTGAGGGTGAGTTTTTGCATCCTCAACAGTGAGCAAACCGGCATTAATGAGCCTAACCATCAAAGAATGATCTTCAGAAACTTGAGTTAGTTTTGAATTTCGTGCATCCCAAAGATAGGCTCGGCTATCACCCACCCAAGCGACTTTATATTTATCGTTGTCACTCTCTAGCGCAACTACTGTAGTACCCATGCCAGATTGGCCAAGACCTTCGTGAACGGCGGCAATCACTCGATGATGGGCAGATTGAATTGCTTGAGTTAAAGATTGAGTTTTTGCATGCACGCTAGCAATGTCTTTCACTGCCAAATCAGAGGCAACTTCACCGCAAGCATGTCCACCCATTCCATCGGCCACAATCCATAAGCCGGGAGCAGATGAAATAGCATCTTCATTGAGCTCACGCACACATCCAACATCAGTCATTTGAGCCGAACGGCAGCGATTTACTTTTTCTTGCTCCATAATCACCTTTAGTTGCGATCAATGTTTCGCAATCAATGTTTGAAATTTCAATTTTTTACACAATAGACAAAATTATAAATTTCATACCTTTATCAAGTGTGTCATAATTCGATTGTACTTTCGAGTATTTATCCTTACTAAATCAATATTTTAGCGTGATTTAAAGCATTTTGCTTTAGACTTTCTTAAAATCATTAATTTAGTCACACTCTGGTATTTATCGTAGATCTCATCATCTGAACCAGAAAACTTGGGGGCGACTTGGCTTCGACGAGGATTACAAAACTCAAGGTGCATGCCGAGGTGTCAGCCAACCTCGTAAACACTAGCTGAAATACTATAGTTGCAAACGATAACAACTACGCTTTAGCCGCTTAAGGCTAACTGTTGCTACCGAGCGTCACTGGTAGGTAGTTTAACAGTCATATACAGAGACTCGCGGGTAAGGATGTTTGTTCCCCAACCGTTAAAACTAAACAAACTCGTTTCTATCATCCTGTTAGTCGGATCTGTTAGAGATTAAGATATAGACTAACTAAGCATGTAGTACCAAGAGCAGCGGATTCGCGGACGGGGGTTCGATCCCCCCCGCCTCCACCAAATCAAGGCTTGCTTCGGCAAGCCTTTTTTATTGAATTCGCATTAATGCTCATATAATCCATTAGGATCGTGT
>JBMYPE010000291.1:0-2916 GCA_049600015.1 Kangiellaceae bacterium | reverse complement strand
CCCAAAGGTTTGATATACCAAAGGACCAACAAAAAGCGAAAATAAGCTGGCGACTAAAGCAACCATTAAAGCAATTTTCCAGGATTAAGCAGGTTTTGCGGATCAAACAATTGTTTAATACCTTGCATCATATTTATTTCTTCGCTACTGCGACTAAATGACAAATAGTCTTTTTTAACCAATCCCACCCCATGCTCTGCCGATATACTGCCATCAAATTGTTTTAATATGGCAAATATTTCTGGATTGGCTTTTACACAAGTTGCTTTAAATTCCTCTAAGGGCATCTCGGCTGGCTTTAAAATATTTAAATGTAAGTTGCCATCACCAATATGACCAAACCAGATATTTTCAAAATCTGGATAGTTGTTGTTAACAAATTGATCGACCGCAATTAAAAATTCGCTCACTTGAGAAGGTTTTACTGCTATGTCATTTTTATAGGGAGGGTAGTGTGAAATAGATTCTGAAATACCTTCTCTATATTGCCATAACTCTTTGGCTTGCGATTCGCTTTGGCTAATAATCCCATCATTTAACCAACCATTTTCAGCGGCAATTTCAAACGCGTTTAAAGCTTGCTCCATTACTTGCTCATTTGAAGCCTCAAACTCTAGTAACACGTAAAACTTATGTGATTCCGCAAATGGTAATTTGAGATCTCTATGTGCAATGACTTTATCGAGAGCTTGTTGCGAGAAAAATTCAAAGGCTAACAAATCGAGTTCAGATTGAAAGTGAACTAGTAAGTTGGATACATCGTTTAGATTTTCTAATCCTAGTAAAATGACTGTGGGTTCTATTGGTTGTTTTGTCAATTGCATTTCAGCTTCTGTAACGATGCCTAAAGTGCCTTCACTACCAATTACTAAATGCCTTAAATCATAGCCGGTTGCATTTTTTACTAAGCCATTATTTAGATTGAGAATTTTGCCCGACGCGGTCACAACGGTTAGCCCAACCACCCAATCTCGGGTGAGGCCATATTTTAAAACTTTTATACCGCCAGCATTGGTTGCGATATTTCCACCGATTTGGCTAGATCCAGCCGATGCAAAATCCACAGGGTAGTACAGGCCTTGCTCAATCGCATAATTTTGGAGTTGTTCAGTAATTACACCTGCACCACAGGTGACACTTCGATCAATTTTATTGAAATTACTGATTTGATTGAGTCTTTCTAGTGAAAGGACGATTTCGCCGTCCGTTGCAACTGCGCCTCCGCTCAAGCCTGTACGTCCACCCGAAGGAACAACCGCTATATTATATTCATTGGCGACTTTTATGACTGCAGAAACTTCTTGAGTATTCGCAGGACGAACAACTAAAGAGGTTGATGGAGAATATAAACGACTCCAATCTTGACCATAGTGATCTAAGCTATCTTTATCATTTAAAAGATAGTCAGAACCGACGATTTCTCTCAATAACTCGATATGAGCGTTGGTTGGTTGCGTTGACATTTTACTAAGGTGTGCTCTGGTTTGAATTTCTTAGTTTATCCGCTCGAAAAATAAGCAAAATAGAAATTGATTAACGAAAACCGTTATTTTAGCGATGGAAAATGATATGTCCAACAATTTAGAGGTATATTGGACTTATTTCATGAGATGTATTTTAGCTTCGGTGCAAAACAGAGTGGAGAACTTTATCATGTTCAAAAAACACTGTGAAAGTTGGATAAACCCAACGAGTTATGGGAGGCTCTCCTACGGCTGCTACTTTTTCTAGCGGCGCTCCATATTTTTCTTCAACACGTTGCATATCAATTCCTTGTCTTGGCGTGTTAGCTGATTCGTTGACATTTTTAACAACTGGCATGGGCAAAACGTCAGCAAATACGGGAGATGCAAACACTGCAAAGATTGCTATAGATAGTTTAAACAAAGTTAGTTTTTTAAAGTTTATCTTTAATTCTTTTACATTATTCATAATATGAAAGCCTATTGATCCATTGATAGCGTTGACTTAACTAATTTGTATACAGTGAATATACACGCCTAAACTATTGTTTTAAAGAAGAAAACTGCTATTTTCTCGCCTAATTCCTGAGTTTTGTTAGCCGATTCTCATAATATTCTCATTTATGGCTCACTAATTCAGAATTACTCTGTTTCAGTTTTGTTTTGCAAGCCCTTTTTGTTTCTTAATTGTTTCGACTGTACTTTGAAAATATGACGCACTATGGCATCTCGGTCTGTCTGACTAATTCGGATAAATTTAAAAGCAATATCATAGCTCTGCCCATCTTCTGACTTTTTACATTCAACTACTTTTGCGTAAGTCACGACACCGTAATATTCAGGAATGATGACGATTTCCATTTTAACTTGTTGGTGCTTTCTTAAACTTGTTTTAGAGTTAAATCGTATGCCTCCAGCGCTTAAATCGACTTCCAAAAGTTCATTGTATTCTATGTCTAGCGATTGAATAATGTATTGGGTCAGCAAACTTATTTTTTTATTCATCTTGGTCATGTGTTGGGTGACATGGGATAATTCTTGTCCCAACGAGTTCATGAATTTGGTGTTATCGTCTTCCAAGCGGTGCAATTCATTGAGAAGCTGAATTCTCGGTGATGACTGAGTTTCAAGACTGCTCATAGGTTTGTCACTGGTTGATTTGTCCACTCTTTCAAAACTCAAGAATAACCAGTTTTTTATACGAAAATATTGTCTTCGCTCATCGACTTGGATTGATTTAGCAATTGCCACTAATATGCCCTAGTTTTATTGTCTTACAATATTTATAGCACAAGATGGAGATTTTATTCTTCAAAAGTGAGAATTGAATCTTTAATAACGCTATAATCCGACGCACTAGGCTCACTCAAACAATTGAGTGCGCTATTTACCTCATCAGTTTCTTATTTGTAAGAGTAAACTATGCAAAAATCTATTTCGTTGATGATTGGCT
>JBMYPE010000290.1:0-2983 GCA_049600015.1 Kangiellaceae bacterium | reverse complement strand
TCCCACTTTAGTAGGGTCGACAATTCCGTGACGAATGGCCATATGAGTTAAAGCTACATCATTTTCTATATTTAATTTTTCAAACAAGCGATAACGATAACTATTAACTGTTTTAGTGCTTAAAAATAGACTCTCTGAAATGTCTTGAACCTTTTGCCCCTTAGTGATCATTAACATCACCTGCATTTCTCTTTCTGATAAAATGTCGAACGGCGATTCGGAATCAGGATCGAGTGCTTTCAAAGCCATCTGTTGTGCAATTTCTGGAGTAATGTATCGCTTTCCAGTTTTAACTTGAATAATGGCTTTTACCATTTCTGCAATATCGGCACCTTTAGTAACATAACCGGCGGCTCCTGCTTGCAAAAATTTAGTCGGATATGGTTCCTCATTATGTACAGTAACCGCGATCACTTTAATATCTGGATCAAATCTTATCAATCTTCGTGTTGCTTCCAAACCGCCGATGCCTGGCATGTTAGCGTCCATTAAAACGACTTCAGGGCGATGTTCTCTTGCAAGTGTGATTGCAGCTTCTCCACTTTCTGCTTCTGCCACCACTTTAATTTTATCAAAATCAGCGAGCATACTCGATATGCCCGTTCTGATTAACTCATGGTCATCTACAATAAGAACTTTTATCAATTGCTTCTCCGTGTCATTTCAATATATTACAGTCTCATTAAATCATCTAATCATCTTCAGACTTAAACTCTCCATCACATAGTTTTATCAGCTTACCACGATCCAAAAAATGGTAAAAGAAATTTTACCATTGACCGCAATTTGAAAAATTGTACATTAATATCAGCAATCAACATGTTACAATTAGTGCATTAAAATAAATCGATTCTTTCATAACAATGCAAAACTCTGTTCCTGCTCAAGAGCATAGAAATTACAAAGCACCTGTCAATCTATTGAATGAAAAAGTTATCCTAATAACTGGATCGAGCGATGGTATCGGTCGCACGATTGCCATCACCTATGCTTCTCATGGAGCGACTATCATATTGCATGGAAGAGACATTGCTAGGCTTGAAAAAGTCTACGATGAAATTGTTGAAGCTGGAGGTAAGCAACCTGCAATCATCCCGCTAGACTTATCTAAGGCGACTACCCATGACTATCAGCAGCTGAGTAAAATGATACAATCTGAATTTGGTCAACTTAATGGGATTGTGCATAACGCCGCAGGGATTAATGAACTAACACCTGTAGAATTTATCGATCCCACGGAGTGGTTGAACTTGATGCAGATCAATGTGAATGCCGTTCATTTAATTACACAAAGCTGTTTGCCATTACTAAAGCAATCGACAAACCCTTCTGTCATCACCACCTCATCCAGCGTGGGCAGAATCGGTCGAGCCTATTGGGGTGCCTATGCAGTCTCAAAATTTGCAGTGGAAGGTTATACGCAAGTTTTAGCAGATGAGTATGAAAATACTGGTGTACGGATAAACGCCATTAATCCTGGCGCAACTAGAACAAAAATGCGAGCCACAGCCTATCCCGCAGAAGATAAAAGCAAGTTAACCGATGCAGCTACATTAATGCCTAGTTATCTTTATTTAATGGGAGAAGATAGTATTCATATTAATGGTGCATCAATTAACGCTCAATAATTTACGTTTGGAAATAATCAATTTGGCGAAGTATTTACATTGACGGATTATTGACTCGTTTACCAGTTAAATCTCACAACCCACTCTAAGTCTATGTATTTACTTAGGTTTGAATGTTTGGCATAGCATTTGCTTTAGATATAAATACAGTATCTATGAAGTAAATATGATATAAATATGAGTATGAAAAACACTTTGCCAGAAAAGGTTATCGGATTAGATGACTATAGACACAATACCCAACAAGATAGCCTCGAAGGTATTTCTAAGTTATCACTAAATTTACAACAATCAATCGAGTTATCCCCTCTTTTACAAACATTTTGCGAACAAACGGCTGTTTTGGTTCCATGTGATTCAGTAAGTTACATTAATGAAGAGATTGAATTTTCCTATCAAGCTGGACAGGGTGAAAAACATCACTGCAAATATAGGCTAGTAATAGAAGGAGAAAAATTGGGCGAGCTGCTGTGTACTCGCAAAACGCCTTTTACAATTCGTGAAACTGAGTTATTAGAACAAATCATTTCTTTGCTGATCTATCCATTAAGGAATTCTCTTCTTTACCATAGAGCTATAGCTCAAGCTCATAAGGATCCACTAACTCAAATTTTTAATCGAACTGCGTTTGATGAAGCGTTGGATAAAGAGTGTCATTCCTATCGACGACATAAAACTGAATTTGCACTGATGATGATTGATATTGATTTTTTTAAAAACGTAAATGATAAATATGGCCATATTGCAGGAGATAAAATTTTACAAGCAACAGCAGAAACCATACAAAAATCAATTAGACGATCTGACGAAGTCTATCGTTATGGCGGTGAAGAATTTGTAGTGATTTTGAGCAACACTAGTGAAGGAGGTGCTCAGTTTATTGCGGAAAGAGTCAGAAAAGAAATAAAAAAACTAAGAGTGAGCTTTAATCGATTAATAAAAGTCACAGCAAGTATCGGTGTCTGTTCTACAGAGAATACTAAAGACGTTAATCTATTGCTTAACAATGCAGATAAAGCCCTCTATCAATCTAAAGCTTCTGGTCGAAATCGAGTCACATTACACTCTTAAGACAAGCGCCAGCCTCTTAGAACAATTTGATCTATCAACACAAGTGTGATTTGTCTAATCATTCTAATAAAGCAGAATTTAGCGATAGAAGCTCGATAACTATCTGATTTTATTACCCTTATTCCTTCTCATTCAATTAGCTTGAGAAATTAAATCGATCGTCTATGCTTTTAATCACCATGCTTTAATGACCCCGAACGGACAATACACATAATTTCTTACATCTAGCTAATAAATTATTAAAACTTTTTCGTCATTCTGACGTCATACTAATTAAGAAGCGT
>JBMYPE010000289.1:0-3004 GCA_049600015.1 Kangiellaceae bacterium | reverse complement strand
TTGCTTACTTTTGGGGGACAACTGATGGTGGCTCTAGTGGTGCTGATTGTGACTCGACATTCCGAGGAGATAGCGCAGAATCTGAGCCAGAAACTCAAGCAGTATCAAACTATATAAGAAGTCTATTTCCCGATGTTCGAGGAGATGCTATAACTGATGGTGCTCCAAATAATACACCGGGTATGCATTTAGATATTCACAGTTACAGCGAATTAGTTTTATGGCCGTGGGGACATACAACCGATATTTCTCCAAACAATGATGGTTTTGTAGCGTTAGGAAATAAATTAGCGTGGTTTAACGACTACACCCCACAACAAAGTGTTGGACTATATCCAACCGATGGCACTAGTGATGATGTTAGTTATGGAGAGTTAGGGATCGCAGCTTTTACTTTTGAATTAGGAACTTCCTTTTTTCAACAATGTTCTGACTACACTAATACCATTAAACCAGACAATCTTAACGCGCTAAAATATGCGGCAAAAGTCACCGCCGCTCCTTATTTATTGGCGCACGGTCCCGAAATCACATCAATTAGCCTAAATGGTTCTTTAACAGGTGTGACGGTAGGTGAAGGTACATCAATCGATCTTATTGCTACGGCAGATGCAACAAGAAGCCAGCTATCTACTACAGGTAATACGATCAATAAAGTTGAGTATTCTATTGATACGCCGATTTGGAAAGACACAGCGGTTATCCTTGAAGTTAGCGGAAACGACGGCGATTTATCCTCTGGCGTTGAAGCTTTTAACTCAGTCATTGACACCACTGGATTATCAAATGGCGACCATTTGATTTATCTTAGAGCATTTGATGAATCTAACAATGTGGGTGTCACTTCCGCAGCTAAAATCACAATTTCCGAAGACAACAATCAATCGCCTACCGCTTCTTTCACATCTAGCTGTACAGATTTAGCTTGTGATTTTGATGCGAACGCTAGCTCAGACTCTGATGGAACGATTGATACATATAGCTGGGACTTTGGAGATGGCAATAGCGCGACCGGTGTAACTCCTTCACATACTTATTCTGCTGATGGTAGTTATGATGTGACCTTAACTGTTACAGATAACAATGCAGCAAATTCGTCAGCAACCAATCAAGTTACCGTTTCTTCGCCTACTACCGGCGAAACAACTGGCGGATTTACTGAAGAAAACCTAAGCCCTTCCCGCGGTCAAAGTCTTTCTTACACTATTGACGTACCGGCTAATTCGACCTCGTTAGTCATTGATATTTCAGGTGGATCCGGCAATGCAGATTTAGCTGTTAATTTTGCGAGTGCGCCGACTAGAAATAATTTTGAGTGTTTAGAAACTGGAGCAGGCAATACTCATAATTGTACAGTGACCAATCCAGCGGAAGGTACTTGGTATATCATTGTTCGCGGAGCTCAGGCTTCCTCAGGTGTTAAACTAGAGGCCTACTGGTTTGCAGAGGCGGTTGGGAATGTAGCACCTTCTTCCAGTTTCACAGCAACGACCAACCTGCTTAATGTGTCATTAACTGATACTAGTACAGATTCTGATGGAAATATCACTAATTGGGATTGGGATTTTGGTGATGGCAATGTTTCAAATTTACAAAATCCTAATCATGATTACGCTACAGCCGGTACGTATACTATTAGTTTGACGGTAACGGATAATGAAAATGCGACCGATGTAAGTAGCCAAAATGTAACGGTAACTGCGGAAGTGGAAAATCAAATACCAACAGCCGCATTTACATTCAGTGCATTAGAGCTTGAAGCTACATTTACTGATGCAAGTAGTGATAGTGATGGCAGTATTAGCAGTTGGAGTTGGGATTTTGGCGATGGAAATAGTTCAACCTCTCAGTCACCTGTTCACGTTTATGCTGCACCCGGCACTTATAGCGTTAGTTTAACGGTAACCGATGATGAAGGCGCAACCAATACCGACACTCAAAATGTCACTGTGACTGAAACTACCACACCAACCAGCGGTGGTTTTACAGAAACTGGCGTCAGCCCCGCTAGAAATCAGAATTTATCATACACAATAGATGTTCCTGCGGGAACGGATTCATTAGTGGTTGATACTTCTGGCGGCACTGGTGATGTTGATTTAGTTATAAACTTTGGATCTGCTCCGACTAGAAATGACAATGATTGTTTACAGCAAGGAGCAGGAAATACACATAACTGCACCATCACCAATCCTGCGGAAGGCACATGGTTTATTATAGTGAGAGGACGCAGCGCATCAACTGATGCTCAGTTAGATGCTTATTGGTTTCAGAATTAGAAACTAGTAGAAACTTAACTCAGCCCTCTCCTTTTAGTGAGAGGGTATTAACCAGTTGTAAATTGAAGTTTAAACAAACTAGTAACAATGAACATTATAATATATCTTCGAGAGTTTGATTTTCTAGCTGAAAATAGTTATGAATATTGCCTTTAAATAACGCGCTGTCTATCGTTGAGAGTGAAAATATTAGCGTGCTTTTAGCTTCAACCTCAAAGGCACTGGACTCTGATTGAAAATCAACACTCGCAAAATCGACTTTCGAATTATTAATCTTTAGCTTTCCTATAAATTGACTAGAAGTTGCATCAAGCCTGCTAAAATATATTTTTGTTTCTTGGCCCCTACTTCCAATTTGACTGTTTTCGATATTCACAATTGAGTGATTTGCATAAAAAGTTGGGCTAATGACATTAATTAATTTAGCTTTTTTACAATTCTCCAGCATTATTACTGCGTAATTACCTTCAAAATGAGTTACATCGTCGTCTTTACACTGCCCTACTCTTTCCAAATTGTGACTAGTGTTAGTACTACTTAATTTAGCATGATTTCTGTTTTGAATTGGCGCAGTTAAAGCAGTACGAAGGCTATCATTGAATTCCACTGTTTTTGATTTCATTGGGACGTGACCTGCTTGACTGATTGGTATCAAAGTCGAATTAGGTATTTTTCCCAATAGAGCTTTGCCGGTTCTTACTGGAGCAATCGAATCATCTACACCC
>JBMYPE010000288.1:0-3031 GCA_049600015.1 Kangiellaceae bacterium | reverse complement strand
ATGGCAAAGCGAACATGGTGAGGTTTAACTTTTTTAAGGAAATGGGAGCTTTTAGTCGCGATGAGAGCACCGGGTTTTATAGCGTCAATTTTGATAAAATGACGCTAGCTATGAACGCTCTTTCTAAACTAATTCTTACTTTACAAGGGGATGGTGATTACCAAGGTGCCGTTGACTTATTAGGTACTAAAGGCGTGATCAGTGAGCAACTAGCAGCAGATTTAGCAAAATTAGAAAAAGCCAACATTCCGGTTGATATTGTATTTGAACAAGGAAAAGAAGTACTAGGTCTCTAAAATAAGTTAGCTTTATTGGTGAAAAGTCGGTGTCAAATAGAATGATATTTTTGTAGTATATAGAATATCATTGACTCCGACCCATAAAACACTACACAGATTTTTTACAGAATCCAATCCGTGAAATTTTAAAATTCTTTATGTAGCGCAAATATCACCATAAACCAAGTCATACCTACAGCCATGCTTTTATCAGAATCAATACCAACGGTAGACTCTCGCCATTGATTCGCATTGCCAATGTCATTTTTATAAAGCTCGAAAACTTCTTCAGCTGTTTTAATTTCTTTTAGATCTTGAGCAATCCATTTATTCTGAAATGCAAATTTTATCGCATCTTCTTCCTTAGGAAACTGTGCACTCAAATCCCGCGCGAGAAGCTGTTTGACATAGCCAGCAAATGCAGTTTCCAAAATATTAAAATCATGAGTAGATGGTTTTGAAGCGTCTTTTATGTTGAAATCAACTATCTCCTTTTCAAATGAAGATAACTTTTCTGCATATTTTTTTTCCATATCAGAAATTATTTTTAAATCTTGTTGGTCTAGTCGACTAACATCACCGTCTAGCTGATTAAGCTTGATAGCTAGCTCGGAGAATATGGCCTTATCCTCCGCAGATAATTGGTTCATCATTTTATCTAATATAGTGTTCATACTAACAGGTCTTTTAAGCAGGATTGAAAGGCATTTTTTAGTGTGCTTTTTTAATAATACTAACTCTGATTAGTCTTAGCGGGGGGGTTCGACTTTTAATCCTTTGTCCGCAAATTCCTGTAAATCTAATCCAAAAGCAGTATTTTCGAAAGCTCTGATTATTTTATAAGGTTTTGAGACTGCATCCAATGCCATTTTAGATAAATCGACAATTTTTTCTTTTCTAGTTTGTTTGTGCTCGTCTAAAACCAACAAAACTTTTGGTTTTAATTTTGATTTGGGATTTGACGAGATGACAATTCCTACCTCGCCGTTTTCCATTTCAACTATCGAACCTGGTGGGTAGATACCGCGCCACTCAATAAATTTCATGACTAAGCGTTCATCATAGTGAGTTTTTTTACCTGCCATCAATACTTTATAAGCATCCACGACCGACATAGAACCTCTGTAAACTTGAGGTGTGGTCAAAGATTCAAACACATCAACTATGCTGACTAATCTCACGTTGTCAGAGATACTTTCTTCTTTTAACCCACGCGGATATCCTTGACCTCCTAGTCTTTCGTGATGATTAATCGCAATATCGATGCAACTGGGTGACAGACCGCTTTTCCCTTGTAACAATTGAAAAGCATGTTGCGGATGTTTACACATTTCATTCATTTCTTGTTGATTGAGTCTGCCTTTCTTTTTAAGCAAATGATCTTCAACTTTGGCTTGACCAATATCATGTAATAGCGCGCCCATTCCTAAATCTTCCAGTTTTGGAATACCAAATCCTAAATAGCGGCCAAAAGCGATAGTCAATAAACTTACATTCAGTGAATGCTCAGCTCTTGAGTCATCCTTACTTTTTAACAATGTCATCATCAACATCGCATCTTCATTCTCTAACACTTGTTTGACGTTTTCCTTTACGACATTTCTTACCCCATGAATGTCAAAGTCCTCGCCCAACATGATGCGATCCATGACACCTTTCATTAGTCTAGAATTTTTTTTATGGCTGGTGAGAGAAGGTTTAAATTGGTTACGCAAGAACTTAGTGGTCTTACCATCCTCTCCAGTATTTTGTTCCCGGTAGGTTTTTGAGCGAGTCGTTGCTACTCGATAAGCTTTAAATTGATCATCACTTTTAAAGTCAATATAAACATAGCGACACTGCTTTTGCACAGCTTCTATATCTTCGGGCGACTCCAGAGTGAACCCTTGCATCAAAAAACTGGATTCACTCCAATCTTTATCTAATTCGCAAACAAACATGCCCACTTGAAGATCGCCAGCGAAAACTTTAATTTTTTTTAAATGTTGAAACGCCATGAAATTCCGTCGATTTTTAAAAATAAAACACGTCTAATTAGAAATAAAATCCTTAAAACACTGAAACATAGAAATTAACGCTACTTTGACGTCATTTGCTTTACTAATATCATAGGTCAACTCGTCCTCATTCATGTAAGTTGCTTGAGACAACTCTAATTGGACTGAGTGAATATCATCGTTTGGTTTACCATATTCTCTAGTGAGGTATCCGCCTTTAAATCGACCGTTAATCACCTTGCTATAGCCTTCTGGTTGCCAGTTTTCCAGTCTTTCAGTTAATTCATTACTACAGCTTTTATTATTATAGTTGCCAAAATTGAAATCTGTTAATTTTCCTTGAAAAAATCGAGGTACTTCAGATTTGATCGAATGAGCCTCAAATAGCAAAGCTTTGCCGTGTTTAACTTTCAATTCATTTAGGCTGTCTCGTACCGCCGAATGATAAGGTTGCCAGTATTTGAGAACACGATCTTGAATATCTGATTCGGACGGGTGAACTCCATTATAGATTGGCTGATTATCAAAAGTGGTTGTAGGGCAAAGTTCGGTCGTATCTTGGCCAGGATAAAGAGACACATTGTCTTTTGGCCTATTTAAATCAATTACATAGCGATTATATTCAGGGCAGATTAACCATGCCCCTTGCTCTATAACAAAGTCATATAACTTGTCTAAAAACCAATCCGTATCGGTCACTTTGTGCGCTGCTGGCGTCATGGTTTTAGCGATATCACTTGGGATTTCAATCCCATT
>JBMYPE010000287.1:0-3049 GCA_049600015.1 Kangiellaceae bacterium | reverse complement strand
ATATTTTGGGGATGGATATTTGGCTCGGTTGGAATGTTTTTATCAGTGCCGCTAACAATGACCATCAAAATAATCTTGGAAACCAATGAAAATACTCATTGGATGGCGATTATGCTGGGCCCCGATTTGGAAGATAAACCTGAAAGTAAAACAGAATTAAAAAACGAATAACAAAACTTGTTACATTTGATAAAATAAAAAGCGCAAATATTTAGTATGATTATCTTAATTCATTAGAGTCACTGGGGATTAAGATGAGACAACTTTTACAGAATATTAGAGTACAAGCATTCAAACAAAGAGTTTTCGAAGCATTTAAAAATGTTTTTGATAATCCTGTCGGGCGCCCAGCTAAAAAAGCAATCATAACTGTCATCGGTGTTTTTATTACTCTCATAGGCTTGCTGCTAATTGTCTTGCCTGGCCCTGGTTCTTTAATTATATTGGTTGGCTTAGCAATCCTTGCATTGGAATATCCAAGTGCAAGAGTTTGGTTACGTAAATTTCAGACATTTTTATCGGTTTCGGCAAAAAAAGCCGATAACTTTGTAGATAGGGTATTTAAAAAACGGGCAAATCAATAAGCTTTACCTCATTTATAAATTTGCTTTGTACAAATTATAAACTACAATTTGTAACATATTATTTATTAATGAATCAGAAAGTTACCCTTTTTAAAAGGTAGAATCCGTGGGAGTTAAACGGAGTTTAAGAACTCAACCATATTTAGCGATAAAAATAATATTGATCTACAGTGTTATCGCTATTTTAAGCGGCGCTATTTCTTATAGTGTGTATAAATCTGGTAATAGCATTTCTTATGTCAATCAACAGCTTTTAGAAAAACAACTTCCATTGCTCAACCAACTTTCCGAACTTAAACATTGGATCACCGAGCAAGAGCGCATACTTTACGAACATTATGCTGAGTTTGATAAAAACAAGAATGAACCTAGCTTAATACTAGCTAATCAAAACATACAGCTGAGCCTTTCCAAACTTAAACAGTTTTATCCAAACAATATCACTCTTGAAAAAATATCGTTGTTAAATGAACATATTGTGCGCGCATCCAGCGAGTTGGTCCTTGTACTTGATAGTAATGATCAATCTCGTTGGGATGAAGCTCGCGAGTTACTTGCATCGGTTTCAAGAATGGGACGGAACACCAAACCACACATATCTATATTAAAAGATCAAATCAATAAAGAAATAGCAGCATCAAATTATGAGTCTTCAAATCAATTGCAGAAAATGACGTTTTGGGTTGGGGCGTTTAGTATTTTTATTATTTTTATCGCGCTTGTTATTGGGTATTATGTTCGAACAAATAACAAACGAGATTTTGAGAAACGTAAGTTAGCATTATTTATTGAGCGAAACCCTAATCCGGTCTCTTCAATGGATTGGAATGGAAATACTAATTTTAAAAATCATTCATGGAGAAATAATTTTAAATCAGATAAAAATAAGAACTTTAAAAGTTTGCTATTAGAAAATTTGTCTAAACTCAAAGACTCGGGCAACAATCAATTACGCTGGGAATATAAATCGCGAAATCAATATTATGAAGTGGAACTCAATCGCATTAAAAGTTTAAATCAGGTAATAGCGTACATTGAAGATACTACCGAAAGAGTTTCTGCGACGAGAGAGTTAGAGTATTTAGCTTTTAATGATCCATTGACTGGTTTAGGAAATTTAAAGAAACTAGAAATGGATTTGGAAATCCAACTAAAAAATGGTGCTTCGAATCAATTCTATTTGTTAGCTATTGGTATAAAAAGTTTAAAACTCGTCACATCTACTCATGGTTTGTCGGTGAGTGATGCTCTAATGAAAGCAGTAGTCATACGTTTACAGAAATCCTTTTTACCATTTAATAATCAGTTTAGTCTGTGCAGGCTTTATCGATTTACCGGTGCGAAATTTATGTTGATGTTGGCGCAGCCATTAAAGCCCGATTCACATGATCACGTTCATAGAAACCTAGATCACTGCTTGTTAAAATCTATGGCAAAACCGTTACAAACTTTATTTGGAAGTTTTTTCTTAGACTTACAGTCGGGTTGTGTAAAGCATCCTGAACATGGTTATAGCTCGAGCATGCTAATCAAAAATGCGAATGCGGCATTGACAGAATCTCAAAAACTTAATCGTAATCAGTTAGTCATGTTTGATCATGAAATAAGTTATAGAGAGCAAAAATGGTATCAGCTAGAAAATGATTTAAAAACCGCAGACTTTGATGAGGAGTTTCGATTAGTTTATCAACCAAAAATTAATCTCCAAAATGGTAAGATGACGAGTATGGAAGCACTCATCAGGTGGCAACATCCAAACCGGGGAATGATTTCCCCAGCCGAGTTTATTCCGGTTGCAGAGGCGAATGGAACGCTACTCTCTTTAGGTCATTGGGTTTTGTGTGAGGCGTGTGAGCAAACCAAAAAATGGCAGTTAAGAGGATTGAGCGATTTGCAAGTTGCCGTCAATGTGTCACCAAGTCAGCTTTTATCTGCAAACTTTACCGCTAGTGTTATCAAATGTTTAGAAGATACAGGATTAGACGCTCAATACTTAGAAATTGAAATCACAGAGGAAGTATTAGCAACAGAGCACGAGACTTGTTTTGCTGTTTTAGATTCGTTAAAACAACGAGGAGTTTCTATTGCGATTGATGATTTTGGTACAGGTTACTCTTCTTTAAGTTATTTAAATAAATTCCCAATTTCCAAATTAAAGATTGATCGCTCATTTGTAACAGAGATTCAGCACAATTCAAATAATCACGCCATCGTCAGTGCCATCATTGCACTTTCACATAAATTAGATATTGTTGTCATCGCGGAAGGAATAGAAACAGAAGAAGAATTAAGTGTTCTTGAAAAGCTACATTGTCAAATCGGGCAAGGCTACCACTTTAGCAAGCCTCTTGAAATGCAAGCGTTCAACGATAAATATCTTTCTAATGATAATATATTAGAAATGAACCGCTATTCTTGAACAGGATAAAATATTGGAAATAAATTTTAACTCTTCGTATTTTAAA